>JAPLJV010000043.1 GCA_026388415.1 Deltaproteobacteria bacterium
TTTCTCAGGTAAATTAGAAAGAAAGTGATCAGGAGAAACAACAGGAAGGAAATAGCCCCTATCTCGATAAAACGTCCGAATTCCGATCTATAAATGTCTTTTAGGGATCTCTCAATGATGACCGTCCACCCGATGTCCCCCCCGGGAACAACGGTGAGATAACTTTTCTCATGATCTTTCTGCTGATCGTTCATTTCGATCTGCTGTTTTTTTTCCTTTACCACCGTTTCAAGGATCGGGAAAAAGCGATAATCCGTAATGTTTTCACGATAAGGAAATTTGTTGCTGTAAAGGATCTTCCCCGTCCGGTCGATCACGTTCACGGTCGTATAGGGGCTAAAAGTCACCTTCTGGATGGCGTCCACAAGAAAACCAAGTCGTTGGGAGCTTGCGAGTATCCCGATAGGCCTTTCTTTTTCATCGACTATAGGGACGCATACGGCTACCGCCAGCGGCTTGTCCCCGACGATCAGTTTAAAGACGGTGGAAATGTAAGGCTTCCAATGGGTACTTATTCCTTTATACCAGTCACGGTACGACAGGTCCTTCCCGATAGATTCCGGAAACGAAGGTAAATTCACCCAGAGGATTCCCCGTTTATCCGTGACGAAGGTCAGATCGATTTCGGCATTCTTTTTGAGGTCGGACAGGTGCCTGTGAACGCCAGCAACGTCCTTATTCTTCACGGCAGCGATGAACAGGGGCCGGTGAGCATAGGACTGGATGATTCCGATGGTTGCTTTGTTGTGCTCCAGGATGAGGTCTGCGAGTAGATTTGCAGTTGTTTTATCAGCAGTCAGGGCATTGTGCCTTGCGGTTTCAAATTGCCGCCAGCCCAGAAAAATGGCAATCCCAAAGATTAAAACGAATAAGACGCCGGCGGTGAACCATATTGAATAAGGCTTGGATAGCCAGTCGCCTGGATGCCCGTTGCCGGGATGAGGAGAATCAGGATAAGAAGATCGGTTGCGCATTTTCATGATCATAATCCTATAGTTAGTTTACTTCCGGCAATGGTCTTCAAATTCAGGCTGTGCGCCATAGCGATCGTCGCCCTACTTGTTACTCAACAGGCCACTGGGGAACGGCATTGTCGATTTTCTCCATCAATTCGATGGTTTTTTGCAAGGCCGCCACGACGTGCTGATAATGGGTGAGGTCGTCATAGGAGAGCTGCCGCCCTTGCCGGTCCTTGAGCCATTTGTCGAGCACCTGGTAGCCGCCGATGTGAAACTCCCACACTTCCGGCGCTACATCTTCGAAATATTGGCTTTTGTTGATGTTGACCCGCCCCGGTCGGTCGGCTTGGGGCGGCGCGTAATGGGGATAGCCTTTTTCTACCCGGTTATCTCCGGCGACGGGATAACGGGTGCTGAATTCAGCCACCTGCGGCGATTCGAGCAGGTGCAGACCGACCAGCTCTTTCCCCAACCCGCAGAGCGTCTGGAACAACGTCGCATCCGCCGTGAGCGGCACGCGGGGGAAATCGATCTTGAGAAATTCCGCGTAGCGGTTGCGGTAGGTGGGGCTGTGGAAAAGGGCGTAAATATAATAGAAGATGTCTTCCGGGCCAAACGTCGTCTGCAAATCTCCGGCGGCGTTCGGGATGAAGGTAAGACCCAGCTTTTGCGCCATTTCCGCCACAAACTTTGGGTCGAGATTGGGTGTGCGCCCACCGTGGGCGTCATCGGCGGGCCAGGGGGCGACGTCGAGCAGACTGCTTTGTTTGGCGGCGGCTGCGGTGGGGTAGAGGTAGAGAGGGAAAACTTGGTTTGCTTCACGGCTCTTGGTGGAAATAACACAATCATTAGCGGGTGTTTTGGCAACCCAGGCGTGCCTGTAACCAACGGTTCCTTGCTGCCTTGAGGATAAGATACAAAGATTTTCTTTCCCAGCAACGTGCTCTTTCAACTCACGCCGGGGGCGATCGATAACTATTTCAGTAAAATAAGCGTATCGCTGATCACAAGGGCGATAGCTGCATTTTATTAAATAACTTGCCCAATTGGCATTATTGCGCAATTCGATACGGGCTTTTGCGAGTTGCCAACCTGTGTTATCTCTCAAGTTATATTTTTGGCGGAATTCTTCATCAGTCAGGCTTGTATCCCGCATTTCCTCTATACGCCGACGCAAAACATCATAGTCAAAATCCACAGCAAAATCATCCCGATGGGTTTGAAAACCTAATACATTCACGGGAATAACATCCGTGATTTTCCAGCCTTGGTTATACTCCCCAAGCAAATCCACATTCTGCGGTGAAAACAGATAAAAAGGCGACTGCGGCTTTAGCAGCTGCCAATCGGTTTTCTCCACATCCTGCGCAAAAAGCTGTTCATACTTTTTGGCCCGCGTTCCCGTCAAATCGGCGTGGTACACATTAGCGGGGCCATTTTTGCCGGGCTGTTTGACAAAAATGCCGATCGCCACGCCCTGTTGAATGTCAAAGACGTTTTCATCCTTGCCGCCGTCGGGAGCGGTTTCGCGTTTTTTGGCGTTGCCGTGCAAGTTGAGGATATAAATATCCGTAAACGTCTGCATTAATGATTGGCGCATCCCGCGAAAGGTGGGATTGTCCAGATAACCGTGGTTCGTGATAAAGGCCAGAATGCCCTGACCGCTTTGTTCGATGCGCCACTGGCCGAAGCGGATGAATTTTACGTAATCGTCTTGCAGCCATTTGGGGTTGCGCTCTCCCAAAGGCTGACCGTCCACCTCGTAATAGTTGCCCGTTTTGCCGCCGTCGGGCAGTCTGCCCCTGAGCAGGCCGCTGATCCAGGCACTTTTGTTGGCGCTGTGGCCGGAATAAGGCGGGTTGCCCATGACCACGAGGACCGGCAGCCGGGTTTTCACCTCGTTCGCGGCGTTGCTCTCATCGGCCACCCACTGGGTAAAGAGGGGCAGGCCCGTCATTTCATGGGCTTCTTCCAGGGAATTGGTCAGGAAAACGCCAAGCCGTTCGCCGTCGGAGGCATGATAGGCCCACCGGTCGCGCAGGGCCTCGGGCAGGTCGCGTCCGGCAAGCTGTAAACTCAGTTTGAAGTGGGCCACGGCGTAGGGCGCCATAAGAAGTTCAAAACCAAACAGCCGGGGCAGCAGGTGATTTTTGACATAGCCGGGCCACATACCGGCGTTCCCCTGCTGCATGAACTGCCCGCGAATCTGGTCAATCACGGCGTAAAGAAATGTCCCCGTGCCCGTGGCGGGGTCCAGAATCAGCACTTTGTGGCTCTCAGTGGTTTTGCGGGGTTGCTTCTTGCCTTTCACCGTCAGGGCGGGGTCGGCGTTGGGGATGGTAATCGTGCTGCTGTCGGCCAAGCCTTGGGGGCAGTTGAAGCGGGCCTTGAGCAGGGCGTCCACGGAGCGCACAATGTAGCTGACCACGGGCTCCGGGGTGTAGTAAACGCCCCGCGCTTCCCGCAGTTTGGGATCGTAGGCGGCCAGAAAGGTTTCATAAAAGTGGACAATCGGGTCTTCCCGCCGGGTGCGGCGGCCAAAATCGGTGAGCACCGCTTCCATATCCGTGTGGTTCAGCAGATCAACCAGATCGTTCACAAAACTGGCAAACGGTTCATCGTCAAGCTGGGGGCCCGTAATTTGAATGAAAAAATCCCGTAAAAAGGGGTTTGATTTGGGAATGAGGTATTGCGCTCGCTGCCGGGTGAAGACGGCGGCGGTATCGTCCATCATGCGGGCCGTGAATAGGCCGTAAGCCAGGGTTTGCGCAAACATATCGGCAAATTCAGACGTTTTTTCGGGCAGGTTCAGGTCGGCCAGCAGGACCCGGGCAAAGGCCTCGCGCCAACCTTGCAGCAGCAGGGACGCCTGGCCCGTGGCAAAGGCGGTTATGATGATGTCGCGGACAATGTGGGTGAGGCGAGCCAGGCGGCAGGCCAGGTCTTTGGGCGTGCTGACGGCCTGGGGCTCATGAACCAAAAAGTTTTGCAGCATTTCTGCAACGTCTTTCAGGCTGTCTTTTTCGATTTTTAGTTTGCCGTCGGCTTGGGGCCGGGCCAATCGGGCCTCCTGCCGCAACTCGCCGCCCACGTACCAGCGAAACTCCAGATAGTCGGTCAGGATCAGATTATCCAGGGCGCTGCGGTAGCGTTTAAGCTGGTCGGTGCGTTCGGTTTCAGCGAGGGATTTGCCCACGTCTTTGGCTTCGATGTAGCCGACGGTCAGGCCATTGCGGGTGATAATGTAGTCCGGTGCGCCGCAAGCGATGCGTTGCGGTTCATTGGTGGCGGTCACCTGCGGATCAAGGGATTCGAGCAGGGCCTTCAGGGCGGGTCGATGGGTATGTTCCGTGGCGTTGCCGGCCTGGAGGGCATTTTCGACCGCCTGGAGGTAGTCTTTAAAACCAACCGTCATTTGCGTTAACCTTCGAGGCGCTCTACGCCAATTTTGAAGTCACTTCGGTGCACCGAAGTGACTAATCAACATGATATCATTAACGATACTCCGACGGTGCCGATCATTTTCATGCCGGAACTTTACCTCATTAGACGATACAGAAAAATTGGGGAGGTATCAAGGAAAAATACTCGCCTTCCTGGTCTATAGATATCCTTTTGCCAATATCCCCGGGATCTCCTCAGCCGGCAATGGCCGGCTGAACAAGTAGCCCTGGATTTCGTCGCATCCATGTTCCTGCAGGAAGGACAATTGCTCCTCCGTCTCCACACCTTCGGCAATGGTCTTCAAATTCAGGCTGTGCGCCATAGCGATAATCGCCCTGATGATTGCCTGATCTCTGGGGTCGGACGCCAAGCCCTTGACAAAGGACTGATCTATCTTCAAAAAATCCAGCGGCAACCGTTTCAAATAGCTCAGCGAAGAATAGCCCGTGCCGAAATCATCAATCGTAATCCCTATCCCCATCGCTTTTATTTCCATCAAGATTTGAATAGCCTTTTCCGGGTTCCGCATAATGGTGCTTTCCGTTATTTCCAACTCCAGGCATTGGGGAGGAATCATGGTATCCTGTAAGGCCTCCTTAACTATTTCGATCAGGTTCTGTTGATCAAACTGGCGGCCTGACACGTTAAAGGCAATGCTCATCTGTTTGTAACCGGCTTCCTGCCATGTTTTGATTTGCCGGCAGACGGTGCGTATTACAAACTCTCCGATGGGTATGATGAGGCCGCTTGTTTCGGCCAGGGGAATAAACTGCAGGGGCGGAATCAAGCCCCTATCGGGATGTTGCCAGCGGATCAGCGCTTCCATCCCCTTGACCATTCTCGTTACCGCATCCACCTTCGGCTGGTAGTAGAGCACCAGTTCGTCCCGCTCCAGGGCCTTATGCAGGTCGCTTTCCAGCGTCAGGAGTTCCAGAACAGAGGAATGCATCGAGCTTGAGTAAAAGTGATAGTTGTTTTTCCCTTCGTTTTTTGTGTGTCTCATGGCCTCTTCGGCGTTTTCCAGGAGGTCGTCAACATCCGTTCCGTCATCGGGATACAAGGCAATGCCGATACTGGCGGTCATAAATACCTCGTAACCGTTCAGATCATAGGGTGCGGATATTTCCTCGAGTAAGCGACGGGACGTTATTGCGGCATCCTGCGGCTGCGTGAGATCATGCGCCAATACGATAAACTCGTCTCCACCCACCCGAGATACAACATTCACAGTTCCACCTTCATTTGATCTGGCAACGTAGTCGCTTTTTCGCAAAGATTTGGCAAGTCTATCAGCAACGGCCTTCAGCAGGAGATCTCCAATGCTATATCCGAGCGTATCGTTAATCCGCTGAAAATTATCCAATCCGATGTAAATCAGGGCAAATATCTCTTTATGGCGCTGGGCATGTTCAATTGCTCTTTTCATGAGCTCTTTATGAAATGTGCGGTTTGGCAACCCGGTCAGACTGTCATAATAATGCAGCAGGTGAATCTTTTCTGCCGCCTTCTTGCTGTCCGTGAGGTCCTCAATGATAACCAGACTGTAGAGCACGTTACCTTCTTTCCCATGGATGGCAGAGGTGGTAATATTAGCCCACACGATTCCGCCATCCTTTTTGATATACCGCTTTTCCAAGTGAAGCACGGGGATGCTGCCTGCGAATAATTTCCCTGAAAATTCTCTGTTCTTCTCTCTGTCTTCTTCGCAGGTGATATCTGCAATGCTTTGACCGGCAAGTTCCTGTTCGCTATACCCCAGCAACCCGCAGAACGCTTTATTCGCCATGACAATTGTATAGTCCGGATTTGCCAACATCATCCCGAAATGTCCTTCATCAAAGATGCGCCTGAACCGCTCTTCGCTCAGCCGCAACTCTTCCTCCGCCTGCTTACGAGCGGTGTTGTCTCGATTACTGCCTCGTCGGCCCAGATATTCGCCGGTGTGACTGTATACATCCTGGCATACGTGACCGATCCAGCACTCTTGACCGTCACGGGTGATGATACGAAAATCCAGTTCGCAAGCATCAGATTTGCCCTGCAACATGTCGTGAATGTGGACGGCTACCCGGTGCTTGTCGTCTGGATGGGTGATCTTCTCCAGCAGGTTTGGGTCTTGATAAAATTCCTCAGCCCGATAACCGGATATGCGCTCACAGGCAGGGGAGATATAGACATATTTTCCATCGGTAGCGAGCCAGTATTCCCAGTCATAGGTAAAGTCAGCCACTGTGCGATATTTCTCTTCGCTATCCCGCAGCGCCTCCCCACATTGTTGCGCTGATTTCGATTGTTCCAGTTCCGCAATTTTCTGTCTCAACAGGGACAGCTCCTGAATCAGTGCCTGTTTTGTCTTGGATTGGTCTTTCATCGGATTGCCCCCTGTGGTTAGTTGGTCCGTGAGGTCCATGTCTGATGACTATGATTTATATCCCCCGGGATTATGAGAAAGCAAAACCCTTTTTTCACGTCATTCCGAGGAGGAACCGCCAGGCTGGTAGGATGCGAACGGTCCCGCCGTTCACCGGGGTCTCTCCCTCTTCTTCATGCGTGACGATGATCGCGTCCTTCATGTCCAGTTCCGTCATTGCCTTCGCGAGGCTGCGGAGCTCGCTCTTTCGGGTGTCGGCGGTTTCCATCTCCCAGGCCACCTGGATCAGCCGCATCGGTTCGCCGCCCTTCCGGCAGAGGAAATCCACCTCCAGGCCGTTGGCGGTCCGGTAGTAGAACACCTCCCACCCCCGGCGGCGCAGTTCCAGAAAGACGAGATTTTCCAGATAGCGGCCGACGTTTTCCGAAAAACGGAAGGAAACGGCGGCGGCGAGTCCCGTATCAACGGCGTAGATTTTCTTGGGGCTCCGGATCTGCTGTTTCAGCGAAAAATGAAAGAGTTCGACGGCAAACAGGAGCCGCACATCACCGTAATAGGTCAGATAATCCTTGATCGTCTTGTCACTGAGACCGACAAACGCAGAGAGCCGTTTGGGGGTGTAGAGGGCGGCGACGTTGGTCATCAGATAAAGAAAGAGGGTTTCCAGATCGGCCGGTTTCTTAACGCCGAAGCGCGGGACGATGTCCTGCTGGAGGATCGTTCGGGCGTACATGCCAAGGATCTCGTTCCGGAGGGTCTGCACGTCGAGAAAGACAGCTTCGGGGAAACCGCCCGTCCGGAGGTACTCGTCGCATAAAACCCGGAGACGGGGGCGCTGCCGGAGGGCTGAAACCTCGTCTGCAACGGATACGTCGCGGGCGCGGAGAAATTCGCCGAAAGAAAAGGGCAGCACTTCGACGGGGAGGGTTCGGCCGGACAGGAGGGTCATGAATTCCGAGGAGATCAGCCGGGAATTGGAGCCCGTCACCATGAATTTGAGGTCTCCCTGTTCGTAGCGGGACTTGACAAAGACCTGCCAGTCCGGGAAGAACTGCACCTCGTCGAGAAAGACGAAGACCCTTCCCTGCGGGGCGGCGAGCTTCAGGTAATCCTCGTAGATCCGGTCCAGGTTGGCCACATCGTTGCGGTAACGGTTCAGAACCGGCATTTCCAGGTTGCAGAAGAGAATGTTTCGGGGCGGCACACTCCGTTCGCGGATCAGGTGGTTTATCATCTGCCGCATGAGGGTGCTCTTTCCGGCGCGGCGGACGCCGACGAAAGAAAGGATGTGAGGAAGATCCAAATGTTTCTTGACGTCGTCCAGGACCAGCCGGGGGACGCCTTCCGGATAAACGGCGCCATCCCAATGGGGGTTCTGATCGACAAGAACGGATTCAAACATGATTCACACTCCGACTATTCAGTAAATTAGTAGCATTATACTCCGCCTAATTTATGAATTCAAGATTTTATCTTTAAAGAACAGGGGCAAAATGGTAGGGCGGCCAGGGGCCGGAAAGCTCTATTTGGAGTCCCTGAGATTCATGGCGCTTGTTCCATTTGCATCGAGCCGGTGCAGGGATTTCGTAAACCTGCTAACCCTGTTTATCGGGATTAGATCTGCATCGGTTCGCTTATCCACTCACCGGCATTCTACCCCAAAGTATCATAAAGTCAACATTATCTGGGCAAGACGATGCTGTTTGCAATCTTAAATCATCAATTTTACCTGATTTATGACGGGCAAGGACTATAAGGAAGGATTGATTTTGATTTTTGACATTGTCATATTGGTATCATCATAAATAATTGGGATATTACAGTTAGTTATCCTCAAGTATGGTACTTTCTATGAGTTTTTTTAATACTTCATTGGGATTATTCGTAATCCCATAATACCTTTCGTATGTATTAGGTTCTCCCCCGTCGTTTGTAAAGTGGCCTGTACATTCATACCTATAGTTATATTCACTCCCTTCAGGTAGAAACCAGATTTGAAAATATTCTGGAAATTCAAATCTTTTAAATACAAACTTCACTCCCCCTTCCCTTGTTTCTTGAACCTCTGGACAGTTATTTTGACTGAGATAATTATTTCTGTCCATAAGTTGTAAAAATCGTATTGACGTCATCACCGATAATTTGTCAATTGGTAATGACCCCCTACCATCCCAATTGTCTTGAAGAGATAAGAAAGATAATATTTTTTCTTTCAATTTTTGAAAATCTTCAGATGAAATATTTTTTTCTTTTGGGATATGAGACCAACTAATACTAATCTCATCCGGACATACTTTGGTTTTAATATTATTGACCATTGAACGGATAGATTTTTCATTACCATCATCCGAACTGATCAGGATGTCTTCAATTTTATTAAGTTTATTCTCAACCCTGAGAATGTCATTTTGAACATATCTAAGATATACGACGATTAACACCAATATAAGAATTACAATCGTGAAAAACATATAATCACCATCCTTCTTTAACGATTGGAGTAAAAGAAAACCCACCATCCCTCGTTTTGGGAAAGTGGGTCTATGTCATCTGAAATCCGTTCATCTTGAACCCTCTTTGAAGGAATAATGAAACATATTGATTTTCAATTGGTTTTTACATAGCAAAAAATACTAATGATTTCAAGGTATATTTTACAGGTATCAGGTACCGGCAGCACCCCACTCGTAAGCATGGAAAGAAGGCCGAGCAGGTTGTAAACTTAACGAAATAGAAAACACCTTGTTTTTGTATTTCGATTGTCATACAATAGGAAAAAAGCAGTGAGGTGAAAACATGGCAAGAACGGCAATGATCAACGCACGGACAGAAATGGCATTAAAAGCCGAAGTAGAGGGAATCTTTAAGACTTTGGGAATGTCCACTACCGAGGCGATAAACATCTTTTTCAAGCAAGTGAAGATGAGAAAGGGCCTGCCCTTCGCCGTAGAAATTCCGAATGCAGAAACCCTGCAAACATTCAAGGACAGCGAAGCCGGGCAGGGCCTCATATTATGCAAGAACGCCGATGATGTGTTTAAGAAGCTTGGTATCTGATGAGAATACCCGTCTATACAACACGGTTCAAAAAAGACCTGAAACGTATGCAGGCACGTGGCGGCGATGTTTTGAATATCAAGGCCGTCATGCAAGACCTGATGGAAAAAAAGCTGCTTGCCTTAAAATACCGAGATCATTTTTTAATCGGTAATTTCAAGGATCGGCGGGAATGCCATATTGAACCAGACTGGCTTTTGATTTACCGGCTTGACGGGGACATGATCATCTTTGAACGGACGGGAACACATGCCGACTTGTTTAAATAGGGCAATATGAGGCAGACATCGGCGATGCAAGGCAGGCAGCCGTTTGAAGGTAAACTCCGGCAGATCGGCAAAGACAAAGGGCTGCCGGCCCTATAAATCCTGTTAGATATTTAAATCAATGCCTTGCATTTTGCATGACCATTCATTATTATTAGAAATTTAGTGCAGTTTTTCTGCTAAAAGACAAATCATTTTCCTGTCGTTTTGCCTTTTTCCCCCCTTTATACTGCAAGCTTTTTTGGCGGAACATGGCACGATTCTGTGGGGCATAAAGATGGTTTTATTTCCAAATCAAATTCATGCCATTATTAGATAAATGGTAGTAAATTCATTACATTGTAATGTAATCCCTGAAATCCCAGGAGACCTAATTTCCCGTTTCATTTCCACCTCGTTTCTCATAACACTCCCCCGAAAGCGCGGTGCTGGAGGGAGGCAAAGAGGGAATCCATCTCAGCGAGTGAGGCGCGGTGAGCGTACGGGAATGACCCGGCATCCGTCGATAAGGGGCTGGTTATTCCAGTACCTGCCGCCATGGATGAAAAGGAAGTAAGCAGCCCCGGGACCGCGCGTTTCCGAAGCCCATTCCCAAGTGCACGAAAGATGAATTAATTCCGTTAAATGGGCATCACGCCCACAGTTAGCCTTATAAGTTTCACTACGCCCATCACATCATTGAAATCCAAGAAGAAGTCCCATATCATTCCAGCTTCCGTCTAAAGGAATTGTTTCAACAGCTTGTTCGGGCTGTTCGTAAGAATTAGCTTTTAAGGCTACAGCCGCCAAGGGGCTCACGTAATCTCCAGTGAAGGGAGTGGTATAAGTACAAGTAATCCTATCATAATCGTTATATATTATATACTGGTAGTTACCACTCCATCCTGTCATACTGAAGTAGCCGGTTAAGTTATAGTTTATCGTGAACGTACCCGAAAAGGAAGAAAGTGTCCCGATAAGGGTTTGATTTAATATATAGTGCCCATTTCTTTCCACGTTCCCAGTAGTTCCAGTGGTTGACGTTAATGTAAATCCAGAACCCAACATAGAAGCTGTTGCCGCTGGATTACTTATACTCAATTGATTCACGTTTTGCGTTACATCAAGGTTCAATGCCAAAGGTGCAATAGTTCCACTGCTACCATTGGTGCACGTGTACGAAACAGTGCTTGTGTTTAGGGCGTATTTGCCAGCAACATCAGGAAATCCAGAAGCATTGACAGGCCCAGTCCATGAAGATGCAGGTGCAGACGCATCGCCCCCTCCACCTCCGCCACCACAGGCTGAGAGACATAAACTAATTACCAACGCTGAAACAAACATGCAAAACAAACCGCTTTTCCTCATCATCTGCGCTCCTTTCGTCAAGTCGTAGTCCAGCCCATAGCAATCTGAAATTTACCCCCAGTTTTGACGAATATCGCATCACTACGACGAATAGTCAATCATTAATAATCATTGGCTCACAGTCACTTCCCTGATGGTTTTTTATCATATATCCTGTTGGTAAAAGGGCGTGGATATGACAACCATCAAGAAAATTTTCGGGGCTCATCTTTTTCAACTACGCAATAAAGCTGGGCTTACCCAAGCAAGGCTGGCTGAAAAAACGGATCTCAGTGTTGATTCGATAAGCCGAATAGAAAGAGGCGACCGAGCGCCATCTTTGGAATCCATAGAAAAATTATCGAATGCCCTGAAAATAAGAATGCCAGAATTGTTCAATTTTGGGGGTGAAGAAATAGCGGCTTTATCGGAATGCCCTCCTGAATCTCTGCAATTATGGAAACTTCTAAAAGGCAAACGACCAAGTCAGGTAAAAAAGCTAACCGAGATTGCCAAGATTGTCCTGGAATAAAAGCTACCTGCTTCTTAACCGTTATATTTCGTTCTTGCCAAAAAGGTGGGATATAATGCCATACTCGGTATTTAGTCTCCCTCGGCACTCGGTAGGCGGGGGGCATGGTCACAGGCTACACACAGACCGCACCAGAGCCACCATGACAGGCGATCAAGGTCTCGGTAGGGCGCGGGCGTTATGCCTTTGCACCCGGCGCTCTGTTTATGTAGTTGCCCCTGTTGACCTTCAATACCTTGCCGACCATATCACGCTGCCGGATCTCCGGCATGAGATCAGAATAAAAAATAACGGTAAATAATCCCGAAGCGGTAAAGGAGCGGTAAAAAGTATAGCAGTAAAGAAAAAGGGGCTCACCGTAATTGGCTAACCCCTTGATTTTATGGTACGCCCAGGAGGATTCGAACCTCCGACATCCAGATTCGTAGTCTGGCGCTCTATCCAGCTGAGCCATGGGCGCAATATTTATTAAATTGGCGGAGAGAGCGGGATTTGAACCCGCGGTACACCTTTAAGGGCGTACAATCGCTTAGCAGGCGATCGCTTTCGGCCACTCAGCCATCTCTCCGTACATATAAATTGGCGGAGGGAGCAGGATTCGAACCCGCGAACCTTTCGGTCAACGGTTTTCAAGACCGCCGCCATAGACCACTCGGCCATCCCTCCGAATTACCTTTCCAGATGCCGCAGACCCCCTTACCTTGTGCGCGTGATCCTGTCAATCCCTTTCGTGTAGGGTCGCAGCGCCTCCGGTATGATGACGCTGCCATCCGCCTGCTGGTAGTTTTCCAGGATAGCCACCAATGTCCTGCCGATCGCCAGACCTGAACCATTCAGGGTGTGTACGAATTCCACCTTGCCGCTTTCCCTGCGGCGGAAACGGATGGCAGCGCGGCGGGCCTGAAAGGCCTCGAAATTGCTGCACGAGGATATCTCCCGATAGGTGTCCTGTCCCGGCAGCCAGGCCTCTATGTCAAAAGTTTTGGCAGCCGAAAATCCCAGGTCGCCGGTGCATAAGCTGACCGTGCGGAAAGGGATCGCGAGCCTTTTCAGAATATCTTCGGCATTGGCGGTCAATTTCTCAAGCTCCTGATAGGAGGTCTCCGGGGTCGTAAACTTAACGAGCTCTACCTTGTTAAACTGATGCTGCCGGATCAGTCCTCGCGTATCCTTACCATAGGATCCGGCCTCGGCGCGGAAGCAGGCCGACCAGGCCGCGTAATAGAGTGGGAGATCCTGTTCCTCCAATATTTCGTCCCGGTGGATATTGGTCACGGGCACCTCTGCCGTGGGAATGAGAAAATAATCCATCCCCTCTATCTTAAACAGGTCTTCAGCAAACTTCGGCAACTGTCCAGTCGCCGTCATGCTTTCCCGGTTGACCAGAAAAGGGGGCAGGATCTCCGTATAACCATGTTCCGTGGTGTGCAGATCCAGCATGAAATTGATCAGCGCCCTTTCCAGCGTTGCACCCCAGCCGCGATACAGGGTGAAGCGCGCCCCGGTGATCTTGGCGCCCCGGGCAAAATCCAGGATGCCTAAGCTTTCGCCGATTTCCCAGTGGGGGCGGGGAAGAAAGTCAAAAGCCGGCTTTTCACCCCAGGTCCGGACTACGGGATTGTCTTCCGCACCGGCGCCACAGACAACCGAGGCATCGGGAATATTGGGTATCGTGAGCGCAAAGTCGCCCAGCTCGGCCTCGATATTCTTCAAGGAATCGTCAAGCTCTTTGATGCGGGCGGAAACCTCCGCCATGGCTGATAAAAGAGAGGCGCTGTCCTCATTATTTTTTTTCCGCGCGCCTATTTCCTTGGAGACGGTATTGCGCTCACTGCGCAGATTCTCCACTGCCAGCAAGAGGTCCCTGCGGCCGGCATCCAGTTCGCTGAAACGATCGAGAGCGACTACCGCCTGTCGTTCGGTCATCTTCCCGCGCACAAAGTCCATGTTATTTCTGATAAATTTTATGTCGAGCATGATCCGGCACTTCCTTCGGTCCCTGGTAAAGGGCAGATTCCCCTACCATTTAGACCCTTTGAAGTCAATATCTTTATCCTGCATTATCACGGTACCTTATGGGGCAATCTTCTTTTTACGGCGCCGATCAGCATCATCAGTTCCTGGTTCTTCAGCAAGCGGGAAGATAGCAGAAAAATGGCCAGTCCCACAGTGACGCCGATAATCAGAAAATAGAGGCGGGAATGCAGCGAGCCCGTATTATCCCACTTCGTGAGGAAGGGAACCAGGAGCAGCGCTCCGCCCATAAGCAGGGAGGCGATGATTGTCCTCCAAAGGGAGTGGTAAAATTCTCCATCCAGGAAGGCACCGATCTTATTCCGCAGGATAACCGCTAGGGTGATGACATTCACCGCCGAGGCCAGGGAGGTAGCCAGCGCGAGGCCGCCGTGTTTTAAGGGATACATCAGGATGATGCTGCCCACCAGGTTTACGAAGAGAGACAAAAAGGCGACCTTCAGAGGCGATTTACGGTCCTGGATAGAAAAGAAGGCGGAGTCAATGATCCGGATGGCGGAAAAGGCCCAAAGTCCAAGAGCATAGCACAAGAGCGCCTCGGCGGTGAGAAGGGTTGAACTGGCGTTGAACGCCCCGCGCTGAAAAAGTACGGAAATAATGGGTACGCGCAGGATGATCAGGGCCACCGTGGCTGGAATGGCGATAAAGAGGATCAGCCTTAAGGAGAAAGAAATGGTTTTTTTCAGCCTGGTAAAATCTCCTGTGGCGACATGTTCTGAAAAGCTGGGCAGCGCCGCCGTGCCTACGGCGATGGCAAAGACTCCCAGCGGCAATTCGACGACCCGGTCGGCATAATACAGGAAGGAGACACTGCCGCGGGGCAGGAAGGAAGCCAGAATGGTGCCGATAAAGATGTTGATCTGATAGACTGCCGATCCCAGTATGGAGGGGATCATGAGGCGCCCGATCTGTTTCAGGCCGGGATGGGAAAACCGGAAATCCGGTCTCAGCCGCATACCCATCCGGACCAGAATTGGCCACTGCATGGCTAGCTGGAGCACCCCTCCGATGAGCACCCCTACGGCCAGAGCGGTGATGGGTTCCTGGAAAAAGCCGCGCAGGGTAAGCGTGGTCGTGATCATGGCAATATTTAAGACCACGGGCGACAGGGCCGGGACGGCAAAATGCCGCAGCGAATTCAGAATACCCATGCAAAGGGCCACCAGACAAATGAAGAAAACATAAGGAAACATCAGCCGGTTGAGAAATACCGTCAGTTCATACTGCTGCGGAAATTTTACGAAGCCCGGCGCCATGAACGTCACGATCAGCGGCGAAAACAGCATCCCCGCCAGGGCAACTATTACGAGCAGGGCGGAAAGAGCGGTGAAGGCGACATTGGCCAACTCGCCGGCCTCGCGAAATGATTTTTTTTTCAAGTATTCCGTGAAGACAGGAACGAAGGAGACCGTGAGCGACCCCTCCCCGAGCAGACGCCGCAGCAGGTTCGGAATACGGAAGGCGACAAAAAAGGCATCCGTGGTCAGACCGGCGCCGAAACATCCGGCGACGACCATATCCCTGATGAAACCGAAGACCCGGGAAAGCATGGTTGCGGCGCCCACGACCCCGGCTGCCTTGGCAACCCGCGAATTTTCTCTGTTCGTTAAGTTCTCTTTGTCCATGTCTGTTTTTTCTATGAAGAGAATGCGTTTATATGAAAATCCCCCCCCATCCCCCCTTTACCAAAGGGGGGTTAAGGGGGGATTTTCATGTTTCGTTGTGCCCGCGCCAGGCATGGGTGTTAGACGGCAGGAAGACAGGCGGCAAGTACCTCTTCCACAGCTTTTATTGTCAGCCCCTGGATCGCGATGATCTTTTTTTTGGCTTTGAGACCGCTTACGATCTGCACTTGATCCTTTTTAACTCCTAAAACGTCGGCCAGAAAACGGATGCATTCCTCATTGGCACGACCGTCCACGGGAGGGGCGGTGATTTTAATTTTTAAAAAGTCACCCTGGCAGCCAACCAACTTGCATTGCGACGACCGGGGAAGTACCTGGACGAGAAAAACAACTCTCCCCGCTTTCTCTTTGATCGGGATCATTGCTTGTCTCTCCCGTCGTCACTGTGCTTATTTCAGGTAAAAAGCCATTTCCATCATGCTCTTCAGCAGAAAACTCTGCAGAAAGATGATGGCCGCAATCACTATAATTGGTGAGATGTCAATGCCCATGTTCCTTAAGGGCAGCCACCGCCGTATCGGCGCCATCACGGGTTCTGTCACCCGGTAAAGAAACTGCACAATCGGATTGTAAGGGTCCGGGTTTACCCAGGAAATTAGCGATCTGCCAATGATAATCCACATATAGAGCGTCAGACCCATATCAATGATCTTGGCCAGTGCCGCAATGAAGTTTCCCACTATGAACATGAATGCTCCCTAGTAAGTTAGAATTTGCTTTCTGGTAGAAAGCAAATTCGTAAACTTACTTATCCCGCTCGTCGGGGTTGGTAATTTTATCGAGATCAGTTAGAAATTGCTTTATAGTTTTTCAACTATCATATAAGAATACTGTGCGCAAATAAAGATTATTGACATCATCGGCAGGAACAAAAGGAAGGCAAGGCCATGGAAAACCTCTACAAGAAAGCAGCGGATTTGATCTGTGATGCCAGTACGATAGTCGCTTTTACGGGCGCCGGCGTGAGCACCGAATCGGGCATCCCGGATTTTCGGAGCCCCGGCGGCATCTGGGAAAAGTATCAACCCGTCTATTATGATGATTTTTTATCCAGCGCCGCGGCGCGCCGCGAATACTGGCAGAGAAGCAGGGTTACCTACCCGCTCCTGCGGGATGCCAGACCCAATCCCACGCACTTGGCTCTCTGCGAACTGGAGCGGATGGGCAAACTGGAGGCGATCATTACCCAAAACATAGACCGCCTCCACCACAAGGCAGGCAGCTCGCCGGAGAGAGTTATTGAAATCCATGGCACCGTGGCCTATGCCGTCTGTCAGGATTGCCATAAAACCTATGACCGCGATGAGCTGCAAGAGCAACTGGAAGCTCAGGAAGACATCCGGCCTCCTGCCTGTGCGGAATGTCATGGTCCCTTGAAGGACGCCACGATCTCTTTCGGCCAATCTATGCCGGAGAAGGAAATGGCAGCGGCGGGTCAACATGCGCAGACCTGTGACCTGATGATCGTCTTGGGCTCATCGCTCGTGGTTTACCCGGCCGCCTATCTGCCCCAGCAGGCCCATCAATCGGGCGCCAAGCTTATTATCATCAATCTCGACCCCACCCCCTGCGATCACCTGGCGGCGGTGGCCATCCAGGCCCGGACCGGGGAAACGCTAACGCAGATTGTCGCGCTGGTCAAACAACGGCTGGGGAAGTAGATTACAATGCACGGGAATTGGCCACAGCAGCTTCTCCAGGCCGCGTCATTAATGGGAGTGCTTCTCGGAGAAAAACAGCTCGAACTTTTTAACCGTTATTATCAGGAGATCATGAGGTGGAATGAAAAAATCAACCTACTGTCGCGCAGTTCTGCTGAGGATACGTTACTGAAGAATTTCATTGATTCCCTGACGGCGGTCCAGTTTTTAACGGCGCGGGAAAGTCGCGTTCTGGATATGGGAAGCGGCGGCGGGTTTCCCGGCATCCCCTTGAAGATCGCCTGCCCTGCCCTGCAAGTATCTCTCCTGGAGGCTTCCCGGAAAAAAGCGTCTTTCCTGAAACACATCCTCCGCACGCTGCAACTTGCAAAAATAACGGTCATTCATGAACGGGCGGAAAATCTCCGGGGCCAGGAGTCCTGCCGGAACAGCTTTGATACGGTCATATCCAAGGCCGCCTTCAAGCTCCCGCAGTTGCTTACCTTAGGCGCTGCTTTCCTCCGCCCGGGGGGAATCCTGATGGCCATGAAGGGCGCCGATATCAGCGACGAACTGGCGGAGGCCCGGCCGGCCGCCGCTGCCGCAGAATTATTGTTAACCGCCTCCCACGCCTTGACTCTGCCCGTCACCGGAGATCGGCGCCAGATACTGATTTACACAAGGGCACAGTAAAGAATGGGCGAGGGAACAATTGCCGATGTTGACGAAGTATGCTACTAATCAAAACCCATGATGGTATATTGATAAAAAATGAATTGGGCGAAAATAGGACATAATCTATGGAAGAACATCTTTTGAGGAATGTTGTGGTGGGCATCAAGGGGGCGGGAGAAATGGCCAGCGGCGTAGCCTGGCGTCTCTGGCAGGCAAACATACGCCGGATATTCATGCTGGAGATACCCCGTCCCATGGCGGTCAGACGCCAGGTATCATTCTGTGAAGCCATCTACGAGAAAGATTTTAGTGTTGATGGCGTGCCCGCGGTTCGGGTCGAGAATGCAGCCGGTATTTATCAGGCCTGGGAGCAGGAGCGGCTTGCCGTAGCTGTTGACCCACGCTGGACGCTGATTGCCCGGATGCAGCCACAGATTGTGATTGATGCCATTTTGGCCAAGATTAATCTGGGCACGAGTATCAACGAAGCGCCTCTCGTCATCGGAATGGGCCCCGGTTTCCGGGCCGGTGTAGATGTGCACATGGTCATCGAGACCAACCGGGGGCATAATTTGGGACGGGTTCTCCTGGCCGGCGCCGCCGAGGCCAATACCGGCATCCCGGGAGATATCGGAGGGTATGCGCAAGAACGTGTGCTGAGGGCGACCTGCGGCGGCATTTTTACCACGGGGGCACAAATCGGCGCTCTGGTGCGGCAGGGAGAGCAGATTGGTGCGGTCGCGGGGAAGCCAGTGGCGGCAGGGATCGCGGGGATCATCAGGGGCCTGCTCCGCGACGGGACGGAGGTAGAGCAAGGCGCCAAGCTCGGTGACATAGACCCACGCGGTGAGACCGGCTACTGCGCTACCGTCTCCGACAAGGCGCTGGCCATTGGCGGGGCAGCTTTGGAAGCAATTCTCCGGGTCTACAATGGATAATGTATGACACCTCTGGCGGATATAATGGCCCTCCGTGGCGGTGGTGTGATCAGCATTGTCGGCGGCGGCGGTAAGACTACCCTTATGGAGCGTCTGGCGCGCGAAATTCTGGTTCGTGGCGAAACCGTATTAGTGACCACGACTACCAGGATTATGATGCCTAAGGGTGAAAGTCCGGAACGGGTTCTCATCTCCGGCCAGACCCGCGAAGTTCTGAGACTGGCGGAAGCCTTGCTCTCCGTGTCCGGGCGTTTGACGGCGGCCAGCGCCTGCCTTCCTGCCGAGGATAAACTGATCGGCTTTAGGGCTACGCAGATAGGGGAGCTGGAGAAGGGAAACCTGTTTGACTGGATACTGGTGGAAGCCGACGGAGCGCGACACCTGTCGCTCAAGGCGCCGGCTCCGCATGAACCGGTCGTCCCTCCCTCTTCGCGCTGGGTCGTCGCCGTGGTCGGTTTGGATGCGATTGGCAGACCACTAACGGATGAATGGGTTTTTCGCAGCCGCCTCTTTGCGGAAATAACCGGCCTGACGCCGGGAGCGGCCATTACGGAAGAGTCGGTCGCGACCGCCCTAATACATGAAAAGGGCATCCTTAAAGATTGTCCCGCTGATGCCCTAAAATACGTTTTCCTCAACAAGGCCGAAACGGAGGACCGTAGAATGAGGGGACGTCTGATCGCCCATATCTTGCAGGAAAAAGGGTTGATGCGACCGGAGCGGGTGATTATCGGCGCCCTGGAGCGGGAAACAGAGCCGCTGGAATGTTATGTCCTGTAATAAACAGCATAATCCATTTGACCCTGTGCTCCTCTGTGAAGGGAATGATGCGGCTGGGATGGGAAAGCACCCCACCGCCGGCATAGTCCTGGCGGCGGGAATGTCCACCCGGTTGGGCCAGCCCAAGCATCTCATCACCCTGGACGGAAAAACCCTCCTGGCCCGGGTAGTCGCTGCCGCTCTGGAATCGGAACTTGCCGAGGTAATCCTTGTCCTCGGCCACGAGGCGGGAAGAGTGCTGGCTGCCCTCGGTTCCCTGGGGTGTGAGGAGCGATTACGAACCGTTGTCAACGAGAGATATGAAGATGGTATGGCCGGTTCGCTGCAGGCCGGGTTGCTGACGGTAAAAGAGCAATATCCTGCGGTAATGTTTCTGCTGGGTGATCAACCGCTGATTGACGCCGACGTCATAAATCTTCTGCTCCACCGTTTCTGGTCAGCGGACAAAGATATCTGCGTGCCGGTGCAGGGTGAAAGGCGTGGCAATCCCGTCTGTTTCAGCCGCCGTTTCTACGAGCAGATCCTCGGTATCCAGGGCGACACGGGCGCCCGGGAAATCATCGTCAGACATCCCGGGGATGTGCTTTTAGTCGAGATTGACAGTCCGTCCCTTTTTCTGGATATTGATCGTGCCGAGGATTTGGAAATGCTCCTTGCGCTTCTCTAATTTTTAATCTTGACTTTCATTCTGATATTAAATAATAACCAACCACCGTGAATAAACCTGCGTGGGGATCGTCTTACGGCGGCACCTTAATTTCTGACAGGTTGTAACCAAATAAGTCCATGGTCCCATCGTCTAGTGGTTAGGACGCTGGCCTCTCACGCCGGTAGCAGGGGTTCAAATCCCCTTGGGACTACCAATACTTAGCAGTACCAGAGTCACCCGGACACAAGTCCGGACACAAAATGCCCTCAGAGACATCACCTCTGAGGGTTTTTTCATCCAACATTTGCCTTATTGAATTCGATCACCTGAGCCGGCCCTTTGAGACCTTCCTCAAGTGCTCCCCTTGTTTCTTCCAACCCAAGACTACGGATATACCGTGCGGTCGTATTCGGATTTGCATGCCGCATAATTGCCTGGATTATTGCCAGTGTGTACCCTTTTTTTATCTTTTACCTCATGAGGTATTATCCTTAGTCTCTTTTTTCTGTATAATACAAAGCACGTTAAAGTTGATTTCGTACTAAGTGAGGTGTTACCCATTGCGAAAGATATGTTGCTTCTCCCCTAAATACTACAGGCGTTCCCAGGAAACTCTCGAGAAAGCGCTAAAAGAGCTTTCAGCTTATAAATCATGGCAAACATTTGATCCAGGTACTCTGTATCATATCGACGCACGCTATGCTGCGATGCCGGTGCTTACCAAGCATGAGATCCGCGAGCATTTCCCGGATGGATTCGTCCCGCCGGATAAGGACTTAAAACAGGGCCTTGAGAACCGTGAGGTTGAGTTTGTCAAGACGAGCGGAACAAGTGATGTCAGTGTGACCAATATATGGAACCAGCGATGGTGGGATGAATCGGAAAGGCTTTCCTGGGAGTTAAATTCCCATGCCAAAAAGTTGGCAACGGGAAGCCACAAAGAGGCAATCCTTGCTAATCCGCTTAACGTGGGTTTTATCTCGAATGACACCGATCTGGTGTTGGAAAAACGACGACTAGGCCGCTTCCTTTACCTTAATGAAAAGAGTGATCCGGCGTCTTGGACACAATCATTAATGGACAGGATGAGAGATGAACTTGATGAATTCAAGCCTGTGGTCTTTGAGGCAAATCCGTCACTTCTGGCCAAGCTGTGCCGTCACATTGCTGAGTGCCGTAAGGAGGTTTTCCAGCCAGGGCTGATAGTTCTCACATACGAGTATCCTTCGGTTTTGCATTACCGGCAAATCCGGCGCGTTTTTGGTTCACCAATCGCCAGTTCTTACGGCTCAACAGAGACTGGCTACGTCTTTATGCAATGTGAAGCGGGGAAATTTCATCAGAACAGCAAGTCCTGTCGTGTTGATTTCCAACCACTCAAGCCAGAACACGGTGGACACGGGGTAGGCAGAATCCTTGTAAGTCCGCTTAACAATCCCTGGTACCACATCATACATTTTGACGTGGGAGACTTGGTAGCGCTTGACGATAGCGGTGATTGTTCTTGCGGACGAAACTCTGGTATCATCCTTTCAGCAATTATGGGACGTATGGCCACGACAACCCTGACATTGACGGGCAGATTGGTAACACTCCACGAGCTTGACAATATCATTGGCGGACTATCCGGAATAGATGAGTATCGACTCGTACAGGCAGATAAGGAATCGTACCATTTATTTATAGCAAGCCAGGTGAATAACAAGGATGAGCTTGCCTGGGAAGCATCAAACAAGCTTAAAAAGCTCTATGGTGACGGGGCAAACATATCGGTAAGTTATGAAAATGCTATTTCCCCGGAAAGCACAGGTAAATACAGGCTAGCAAGGACTGATTTCCCAATAGAGGTAGAAGATTACCTTGATAAAAGCTACATCTGCGAAGGGATATAGGCACAAGGTGGATGAATAATGAGTGACAGAAAACCGGTATATCTCCTTGCTGGGGGCAGACCAGCAAATCGTGGGGAGAACAATTTGCTGATTCGCGAGGCTTTTCGCGAGAGTGATAAAAGTTCACCGTCAGTTGGCTACGTGGGAACGGCCAGCGATGATAACAAGGAGTTTTTTAACCTTATGGCAGCTATGCTAAGGGAAAACGGGGCTGTTGAGGTAAACCACGCCTTGCTCGCTCTTAACAACGCTGACATTTCAAAAGCCAAATACATTTTAAAACATTCGGATATTATTTATATCAGCGGAGGAGATGTAGACAAGGGGATAGAAAAACTTAAAGAGCGGCATATGGTAAATTTCCTTGCTGAGCTTTATCAAGAGGGCAAACCCTTTTTCGGACTCTCTGCCGGGAGTATCATGCTGGCGAAGGAATGGGTGCGCTGGCGCAACCCCGCCGATGACACAACGGCTGAGAAATTTCCATGTCTGGGGTTCGCCCCTGTGCTTTGCGACACCCACGATGAGGATAGCGGATGGGGGGAGCTTAAATTGCTTTTAATGCTAGAAAAAGAGGGTGCTACTGGGTATGGAATTACTAGCGGGACCGCACTGAGAGTATTCCCGGATGGCAGAATAGAAGCGCTGGGAGGTGCAGTTCATCAGTACGTCAACCGAGGTGGTAAAGTTCATAAAAGAAAAAGTTTGTAAATATCAACATGCAATCCTCAGTTTCCGATTGACGGGAATAATTACCGACTGGTCAACTATAATCTTCTCGTTGGATAATCAATGACAACAAATTCTACTTGTATAAGATGTAAACAAAAAACAAAACATACGGTAAGAAGCAGAGAGAGTCGGTTGCGCAGCTTCTGGTTATATCAGAAGAATACCATCCCAGACCTTCCTATACCTTCTGGAATAGGAGATCTCCTGAGCCCTATACAACGCGCGGGAAGGGATCAGAAAACAACCGACTCAGAAGCGGTTTGATAAAAATCAGCTGATAAAAATCAATGGACTTTTCCTGAATATTCAATGATAATCAGCTAAGAGTTGTAGTTTATTAAGATTGATTTTTATGATTTCTAATAAAAGGAGACTAGAATAATGAAAAGTTTTAGACGTATATCTCTGTTACTAATGACGGTGCTAATTATATCTATTACTGCCATTATCGCGGCCATACCTCTCTATGCCCAAACCCCAGAATTGATTGTCGTACTTAAGAACGGTACACGTCAGACCTTTCCCCTCTCGAATGTGTCGCGCATAGAAGTTTTGGGAATGGAGGCGACCAGCCGCATTAATCCAGCGGGAACCTGGCGCAGAGGTCAAGAAGGTACCACCTGGACGTTCACAGCGGGTGCTGATGGACGCTACTTCGCCCAAGAGAACGGGTTTGCTCAGGTCAACGGAATGGCTTACTTTACGCCTTCTGGCAGCTTCCGTATCGACTATAGGTCAAGGGATGGTGTCTACACGGGGTATACCGAGATGAATTTTGCACCTGATGGTAAGACGGCTGCCGGAACTTGGAATAGCTATACGCCAGATAAAGCAACCAGTCAAGTCACTTGGACTCGCGTGAATTGAGCCGTGGTCCTCAGATAACCTAAATTGAGATCCATCTCTTGTATCAGCACGGTATTGTCGATATCGGTGGCTCCATTACCATTCATACATTTTCCTTTTTGGGTCGGAAATTTGCTTAACCCCAAAACGGAGAGAATCGCCGGAAACGGCGGTTATTTTCACAGGAGAAATGCTAAAATCGGGTTTTGGAAAGATTGACACCCGTATCGTTTGTCGGGTAAAAGGGATCGATTACGGGAGCAACCTTCATTCGTTCTACCTGCATCTTGACACACTCCTTTCTTTCTCGTTTCCGATTATTCGGGTTACTCATCAACTGTTTAACGAAGTAGATTCCTTTTCTAATTTATTTTCGGTTATCTTCTGTGATCATGATCTTTTTTGTTATCGTTTTGCTTTAACTGAGAGATATGCCGTTCCAATCGGTTTAACATCAACAAAACTATAAGAAGCTGGTTTGAAGGAGTTTTCTATCATTTTAGTTAAAGTCATCGTGAACATCCACATTATCATGGATATAAATATAAAACCTATCACCGTGTATGTCTTCATAATCCTCACCTATCGTAACTAAATATTCCGTAATACAGCATCGCTCCTTCTGACCCATCCCTTTTGGTTAGATGACCAATATCACGATTAGTAATAGCAAAGGGTTGACCAATACCTGAAAGATAATCATATTTATTATTTATCTTTTGGTAACAGATATTTAGATTAATAATAGGGACAGCAGAAAAGTATGAAATGGTTCGTTAGACCTCAATATTTGGTGGAACCTCAAGATATTGAGGGATGCTCTGCTGGGAGAAATACCGGTTCAGACCTTCTCAGCGGTGAGTGGGTAGGAGATCTTCTGTTGCAAATATAAAAGGGTAAGGTAGAGATAACAAACGGTTAAAAGCTTCAATCATAAGACATTCTATAATACCTACAACCTGACCATATTCTTCTTGTTCTTCGTGTATTCTGCGATCACGCGCTTTGTATAGGTTGTGTTGGGATCTTTATCTTCAGCCATTAGCCTCTTTGCCTTATTATGGCCAACATTGTAAGCAAAGAGCGCTGTTGGAAGATCATTAAATAGATCTATCATTTTGGAAATGTAGTAAATGCCCATACGGATATTCATTTGGGGGTCACAAAGATCCTTTAAACCGCGATAGGGAATTCCTATTTCCTTGGCAATTTCACTGGCCGTAGAGGGTTGTATCTGCATAAATCCTCTGGCGCCATCTGGTGATATCACATTCTGGCGATAGTTACTTTCTGTCTTCATAATAGCCAAGATGAGACGGTAATCTACGCCATAATGCAGAGATTCCTTTATCACCGTCTGCACAGCAAGAATAATATTCCCATTGCTCATTTTTGCATCTTCTGCCTTTATGTTTTGAGCAATGTGCTGAACTGTTACCGAATTCGTATCATCAGCGCCCCAACAGAGCGTGTCAGACAAAGAAAAAACAGTAAACAGCGGAAAAATTAAAACCAGAATAATGAAAAAAAATCTGGTAGAAACCCGGAAGCGTTTCATAGATTTAAATCCTCCTTTCTCTTAGGATTATGAATACTCATTCATGATACATATAGTGTTCATAATCCTATAGCCGTCTGAACAAAGTCTGATTGATAGAGTTTAATGAAGGGGATTTCAGACGGACTCAACCCCATAAAGGCTGAGATTTAATGATGTGAAACTGCTTAGCGGAATGGTATATATACGAAGAAGATATCTATAGCAAGAAAAAAACGATCAGGTGGCCAATAAGATAGGTAAATCAAGTTATTAGCTGGTGATTATGTTATCGGGGAAACCATTTTTCACAAAAGAACGGATAAGATTTCTTTTTCGGAAGATTATCCTCCCATTGCTTTTGATCTATGCTGTCCTCGGGATTGCCGCAACAATACGCAATATGACCGTAAAAAATAATGAATATGCCGCGGTTCTTCTTTCCGACTATGCATTCTGGCAATATGATTATTGGGTATCTCCCTGCGCCTTTCTCGGGTCCTATATCTCTTGGTCGCACTACTTTAACAACAGAAACATGAAGGTAAAATGGTTTCTTAGTGCCAAGAGCAATGACTTTGAGGAAGTTATTAAAGACAAAAATTGTCAGAGTATTGTGCTGGTTGGACATGGAGATATAGACAGCTGGCAAGCAACGGATATGGAAATTTCAAATTCAGCCGTTAGCACGATGATGAAAGATGTGCCCAAGAAGAGAGGTGAGTGGCTGCAGTTGAGCTGTGGAGGGGATAGCAAATATTTCATGAGAATGGGCGAATTGGTGATGGAAAACAAAAAGAATGTCCACACATACTCTACCGCTGTAACCACCTATTATTTCATTTTTGATACCCTATCTGGCTTCAGATATCTTAAATCCTTGAACCGTCAGCCTTAAAAATCCCTACCATGGTTAAAACTGCCGGAAAGGCGATTATTTCCGCAGGAGGAATGCTGAAATCCAGGTTTTGAAATATCGCAGGGCAGAACTAATTTTCAGAAGGTTTAAAACAGGTTCGCAGAAATACAGCGGATGACAAGAGATCGACTTCCTTTGCTGATGCCTCCAATCCAATATTGCAAGCAGCACATCCCAAGACATTCATACCAAACAGAATACTGAAATTTGCCTCTAATCCCTTTGTAGGAGTCCTGTTGTCAAATCCTATGGGACCATTATCCGAGTAGAGTGGAAACATAATTTATCCTTTTCATCATTTTTCTGAGATACTTACCTTCCTTGGGTGGATTAAAGCTTATCGCTTGAGAAGTACTTACATTATCGGTTTATAGCAGCTGGAACTGAAGATCCTAAAACGCACCGAGGTATGTTTATTGACATTTGTCGTTCATGTAGATATATAGAAGACGCAAAATATCAGTGGGGAACGCTAATGGATACCAGCCATGATACCAAACTTAAAGGATATTGTCCCATGTTGGGTGGTCAGGTTCCCTTCCTATATTGCAGGAAATGTGGAAACAATCAACAACCCTGCTGGAAAGTATTTGATTGTTGGTGGGAAACATTCGACATCGTGGAATTCATGCAGAAGAACTTGTCGGAAGACGATTTCCGTCAATTGCTAACATTCCAACCGAAAGCAAAGATCACGACTCTCCTCGAACTGATTGAAAAAACGAAAGAGTCATCACTCTGAACATCTATTTATAAGGGGAAGGGATCGGAAAACAAACAAATATGAAGTTATTTTTTTAATGTCACTTTTTGCCAGATATTTTTGGAAGAGCACTAATTGATTGTATTTTACAGCTACCCTCGCAGCCACAGGATAAACCTTGCGACTTTTCAAATGCCTCTTTCCCTTCTCGGTACGAAAAATATGCTATGAGAAGAGCGCCCGCTGAATCGAATATGTTTAATCCGGTGATTTCATAACCGAGACTGGCGATCAGAAGTACTATGGACAAATAGAGGCAAGCTTTTGAACAAGCCGCATCTGCAAGAATTGCCGATGAATTGAGTGCTTTACCAACCTTGGTCTTGTAGTGAATCAGAAGCCACATAAAGGACATGGAAATCAGTGAAACAATGATTCCCCAAAACGTTGAATTTGGTTTGTGCTGCTCATACAATGATAATCCCGCTGAAAGAACAAGACCAAGTGTCAGCACATAAAAAGCCCAACCGGTTATTTTTAGTGCTTGCTGCTCAAAATTATCCTTGGTTTCCATTCCGTTTGCTTGTATCCTTCTGACCATGTGCCAGATCCCGATTCCGGATATTACTTCGACGAAAGAATCCACTCCGAAACCGAATAGTGACAAGGTTTCATCAGCAGCGCCAAGCCATACAGAAATAATCCCTTCGATGATATTGTAACCAATAGTGATGATGGCCAGTAAGTTGGCGATGTAATAAAGTCGTTTTAGTGATGTATCGGTCATCTTATAACCTTATAATTTGAAAGTTATCCATGGGGGTATTATGATCCAATTCTCATCTACAATCAATAACATTCCAACATGCCATACGTGCAGGCTTCGCAGTTAATCCGGGTTCTTTGAATTTGTCCACTTGATACCCGGAATGAAAGCCACCATAATAAACCTTTGCTTCCATGTCCTTTGTGGGAACATTAATGACAAATTCTTTTTCGCTTTCGATCAGCTTACAGGAATATGCGCTTCTTCCAATGGCACAGGCGATGAGAGGCGGTTCCTTTGATACGGGCATGCAATGGTCTTCAGTTATTTTGATCCAGAGGAACGGAAGGAAAGGCGCAGAACTGTTTCCCCAGAGGATTGCAGAAAAGCTTTTGAATTGGGTGCCCGGTTAGCAAAAGGTTAAAACGAGAACCAATGAAAGTGGAAAGTATTAAACCCTTTGACAATTGTTAACACGCAGGTTAACATATACCTATGATTGGGACGGTTGTTTTCTATAAGACTGTGAGTGGAGAATGTCCGGTTCAGGACTTTCTCGATTCCCTATCCGGGAAGGTAGCGCAGAAAATAGCGTGGGTGCCCCAACTCCTGGAGGATTTGGAAAGAGTACCCTCTGTATTCTTCAAGAAACTGACTGGGACTGAAGAAATATGGGAGTGCCGGATTCAATATGGTTCAAATATTTACCGGATATTCTGTTTTTTTGACAGTCATTCCGTCGTTGTTTTGACTCACGGATTGGTAAAGAAAACGCAAAAAACACCACCACAGGAGATCGAAAGAGCAGAATCCTATAGAAGGGATTATTTGACCAGGAGGAAAAAGTCATGAGTGACCTGAAAAAATATATTGCTGACAGAAATAAGACAGATAAGGAATTCTCCAATGGGTTTGATGAAGGATACGAACAGTTCAAAATTGGGATAGTTCTCCGTCAGGCGAGAGAAACTGCAGGGTTGACCCAGGAGGAGCTCGCACTTCGTCTCAAGACGAAAAAAACGGCTATTTCAAGAATTGAAAACCACGCGGAGGATATTAAGCTGTCAACTTTAGATCGGGTTGCGAAAGCACTGGGGAGACGATTAGAGGTCCATATCGCATAGCAATTTATACAACTTACGAATGGTAGGTGTGTCCCGGTGTGTCCTTTACCTCTGAAATGGGTGTAAAACGGTTGTACACGGTTACACTCGGGGACACACAAACTTTAATGAAAGCGAATAGTTGTAATAAAACAGGCGACTTAGATATCTTTTAAATTCGCCTCTCACGCCGGTAGCAGGGGTTCAAATCCCCTTGGGACTACCAATAATAAAAACAGGGACATAGATAGAAATCTCGGTCCCTTTTTTATTGGCTGAAAATCAAATCCCAATCCTATTTCCAACCTTGGCAACTGAAATTTTGTCCATTGGATGTTATGCATCTTCAGAGAATATCAAGTAAACTGTTTTTACATTCAACCTGTTTTATGGTATGCTCGCAACATCAAATAAAGGAGATGTTATGAAAATACGTATTTATATCCTTGCACTGATTATGTTTTTTGTTTGTTTACCCGCCGTCAATGCCCAGGAATATGGTCGGATCCGCGCTCTGCAACAGAGAGCAGTTGCTGTAATCAAACAAAAGAATGATTTTGTTTCTAACGTGCTGACATCTTACAAGATCCCCCATGAACGTAATGTTGAGGGCGCCGTCGTGCGTATCCATAAAGACAACCAGTGGCTGGATGTGACCAGCATCGAAATTGTTCCCTTGCTCAAAGAAGCAGCCGGCGAACGCCAGCAAGTTGCCGCTCATCAACTCTTGTTTTATACCTCCGGGGGGATACTGGAGTTGGTTACGGAAGTGATAATACGTTGATCCGATGAATCTTATTTTCTGGAACTCTTCCCGCCCCGGATCTTGCCGGCTACAGCCAGAACTGTGTTAACATAAACGGTGCTGTTGTTGTATGCAAAGACGGCCTGCCGCTTACCCTCTCTATCTATGTTGCATTTCCAGCCATGCTTGTTAAGGTAATTGGCTATGCTGTAAATGGCGTCCTTGGTGACAAAAGGATCAACCCGTCCGTCCTTATCGGCATCCACACCATAGGAAGACAGATTTGAGGGCATGAACTGGCACAGACCGATGGCCCCATAAATTGAGCCGCGGATACCGAGGGGATCAACGCCTCTGTCACCGGCGTAGTTAAGCAGGGCTTTTAGTTCATTATAGGCCCAATCGGCTTTCTGACGGCACATAGTCCGGGCATAATCCTCATCAACGGGGCTCAGGGTGCGATTGAGATAAGGTTTGATGGTTTCCAGGTCCGCGCAGGAGGCCATACTGGCCAGTCTGTTGAAGACGATGGACCGGCCTGTATTGTTGCCCAGCCGCGTCTCTACGAGCAAAATAGATACGATGACTTCTGCCGGGACACAATAGCCGGCGCTGACTTCCTTCAGGATCTTTCTGTTCTCCAGCATGTAGGAACGCGCTTTGGTAATGGTCCTGAATTTTAGAAAACCCTTATGGACATCGTTGTGATCAAGTGGACCCGAGACAGAGGGCCTTTCCTGATGATTTCTGACGAGAACCGCTATTTTACCCGCCATTACCGTCGGTTCAAATTTAACCTCCGGGCGGGAAAAAAGTATCGAAAGGCGCTGCTCATCAAAGCCGTCCGCAAGAAGACGTTCTGTAAGGGGTCGCCAACTTGCACAGGCTACCGGCGTGAAGGCCAGAAAAACCGCTAAAAATACAACCAGGAAGCACCAGGGAGGAATGCTCGCGTCGGTTTTGTTTGCAGCCGGTAAAAGATACGCATCAGGTGCGCCCATGGAGCCCCGCTCCTTTTTACGGTCGGATCAACAAATGCAGGTGTAGAAAAATCATACAGAGTGAGGTGGTTCATTGGTCTCCTTATCTCACATTCTTTTTACTATATCAAAACAAATCTGTCATGATCGGGCAATCAGTCTTGCCGCCAGATCCGTAATCAGTTGCTCCAGCGGACGGTCACGGTTACCCGGTCATCATCCCTTAAGAGTCTAAGGATAAATGGATGCGGGCTGCCAAGCAAAAATAGCCACAATCAACAACGGGCGCTGGTCGCCTCAGATTCATGAGAATTTCCTGAAAGCGTAATTGACGGATATCGAAAACTATGCAAGACTGCAATTTATCAAGGATGAGCCTAATGTGAAACCACGCTGCGAGAAGATGTTTTTGACAACATGGAAAGGAGAGACAAATGGGAGACAAGGGCGGTAAGAAAGATAAGGAAAAGGGGCAGAAACAGAACACAGAAAAACAGAAACAAAAATCAAAAAACAAGATTGATAAGCAGCCCCAAAGAAAGCCTTAATGGAAATCACGGTACGGAGACCGCCATCATGCAAAGATCGGGACGGAATATGCGCCATTTGTGGTTCTTGGTCTTGATGGCCTTGGCGCCTGCTGCCTGGGGCGCTGATTGGAAACCTCTGCCATCAACGGCAGCCTACCAATCACAGGTTGATCTCGACTCCGTCGGGATGTACGGCGTTTTCCTCCTGAACCGGGCGTATGTGCGCCCTCAGGCGCTGGCAGGGGGCAAAATCTATTCCACCATGCGCTCCCAGTATTACGTACTTTGCAATGAGGGGAAGGTCTCGTTGGAGACGGCTTTATACTTTGGCGAAGGCGGGAAACTGACGCACATAGATTTTCGGAGAGACTGGAAGTCTAAATTTGCCGCGCCGGATAATAGTTCCGATATCGCTGGGGCCATGTCGCAGGTTTGCGACCGGCTCGCGGGGAACACCGACAGCGGAGCGGCACTGGTAGTGAAGAAAGCCGTGCCGGCGAGACCGACCGTTTCGACCGGGTCGGGCATCGTGATCACACCGAACGGTCTCATCTTGACCAATGAACATGTAGTCCGGCAATTCGACTCCCTTCAGGTCGTTCTCGATTCCACCCGCACCGTGAAGGCCACCCTGCGGACTGCGGACACGGCGGGAGATCTCGCGCTGCTCGCGACTGAAGAATCATTTCCGCTGGCGGCGCCGGTCCGGCAGGATGCGGCCCCCAGATTGGGCGAACCGGTGGCGGTAATCGGGTACCCGCTGGTCAATGTACTCAGCGCGCAACCCAATGTCAGTTTCGGTCACGTGAACTCGACGGTCGGGGTAAAGGGCAATCCCGCGCAGATGCAGATTGATGTCCCGATCCAGCGCGGCAGCAGCGGCGGGCCGGTGCTCGACGCGGCTGGCAATGTCATCGGCATCGTGGTCTCCAAGCTCGATGCCCTCAAACTAGCCAAAAACACCGGTGATTTGCCGCAGAACATCAATTTTGCGATCCGCGGCGACGTCGTGCGATCGTTCCTCGAAGCTCAACATGTCGCTTTCACGGCTTCGTCCGTTTCCTCCAAGCTGGAGAATACTGAAATTGCCAAACGTGGCGCCGCGGTCACCGTACTCGTCCGCTGCATTCGCGAATCCGCTACGGCACAGCCCCCTGCAACCCCCGCGTCACCCTGACTTCAATAGCAAATAAAAGCGGCCGGCCAAGCATTGGTCAGCAGGAAGATATTTTGTTAAGTTATCTCATGGTCAGTTTCGCCCAAACGGCTGTGACTTGACAGAACGGGAGGAAGCCGGTATGCTTCCTGCGACGCGTCAGTGACAGCGAATTACGCAAGGAGGCGAAACAATGGGGGCAGTGGTGCTGGCAATTTCCGGATCGCTCCGGAAGCGCTCCTTCACGGAGAAGATGCTTGTCCTGTGTATTGAGGGGATGGGCGACGGGATCGAGGTGCACAAGTTCTACCCGCACCGGATGAACATCGGACCGTGCGACAGTTGCTGGTCTTGCTGGGGCAGGAAGACCCCGGGCGAGTGCGTTCAGAAGGATGATTTTCAGGAAATTATTGAAGTCTATAAACGCGCCGACTACTTTCTGCTCGCAGCGCCGCTTTATGTCTTTGGTTTTCCGGCCACGGTCAAGAATATGCTGGACAGATTCTTTGTCATCGTGGAACCGGCGCAGATTGAATCGGCCAGCGGCCATACCACACACCCCACGCGTTTCGGGCGCCATCCCCAAACGGCGCTGATATCATCTTGCGGCTTTCCCGAGCTTGATAACTTTGATATCTTGAGGCGGCATTTCCGGCTCATCTGTGAGCACATGGGCCTGACCTGGGCCGGCGAGATCCTCATCCCGGCTTCGGGGATCGCCAGAGCGCCCAAACTATTCGACAGGAAGTACGACCTGATCCGCGCCGCAGGCAAAGAACTGGTCCGGGGTAGCATCTCCCCGGAAACAACCGATGCCATCGCGGCTCCCGTCATGCCGGCCGCAGACTACCGCCGGATGGCCACGCTGAGTTTCGAAGGCACTATGACGGCGAAGGCAAAAATGGCCATGATCGCCATTAAGTCCCTATAATTGATAAGAAATTCATTTTTCGTGGGGGGAGTATAGGGGGCTGTTTTTGCTTGTCAAGGGATATGTCGGGGTAAAAATATGCTCGAACGAAATTTGCAGTGCCGGCAAGGTTTTACCCTGCTGGAAGTGATGATTGCCATGGCGATCCTGGCGATCTCTCTGGTGGCGGTCTTTCGCTCCCAGTCGCAGAGCGTCTCCATGGCCAGTGAGGCACGTTTTCTTACTACGGCATCCCTGCTGGCCCAGGGTAAAATGGCGGAGATGGAAAGCCTGAAGCCGCAGGAGCTCAGCGATGGGAGCGGCGGCTTTGGGGAGGATTTCCCCGATTATCTATGGCGGGTTGAGGTTAAGGACACGGCTTTTCAATATCTAAAGAAGATTGATGTCATCGTCACCAACAGCATAATGGTAACCAATAATGCCTATCACCTCGAACTCTACAGGTTTGTCCGGAAATAAAAGGGGCTTTACCCTGCTGGAGATCCTGATTGCCGTTTTTATCCTGACTACGGTATTGTCCACCGTATATGCCGCCTATCGGGGCACCTTCCAGATTATTCATGATTCCGAAAGAGATGGTGAAATTTACGGGGTGGCGAGGAACACGATGCTCAGAATTATCAAAGATCTGAGCGCCGTGACGATGTCCGGCGGCACGTTTAGGTTTGTTTCCCGGGCGTCGGAGACCGCCGGCGCCAATTTCATGGATATTGCCTTTACCTCCCGGGCGCACCTGAGCTGGGTGGAAAATGAGAGCTCGGGCACACTGGCCGCAATCAGCTATTATGTGGATGAGGACGGGCCGGAAGGCAGTGTCAGGCTGTTGCGGAGGGATGTGCCCAGTGTCGAGGCGGGTAGCGAAGTACCGGAGAGACCGGGTTTTGTCATTTGTGAAGGGCTGTATTCCCTGACCTATAAATTTACCGACAGTTCAGGGCAGGGTCATGATTCCTGGGATTCCATCGCCGGTGCGACGGGCGAGAAAAACAAAATCCCGGCCATGGCCTCCATCGAATTGAAACTTGTAAATCCGCAGGACAAGGAGCGGCCTTACAGATTTGCTACCAGTGTTTTTCTGCCGGCTGGCGCTGCCGCTGCGGTACAACCATAAAAGGGGAAATGAAATTATCACAACGATGAGAAATATTCTCAATAACCGCGGTGTGGCCCTGATTGTAGTGATCCTCATGGTCAGCGTCATTATCGCCCTGACGGTGGAATTTAACCGCTCGACCCGTGATGGGCTTTATGGCACAGCCAATTTAAGCGACGGCATCCGGCTTTATTATGTTGCCAAATCAGGATTCAACGGGGGGCAAGCCCTGCTTACGGAAGATCAGAACAACTTCGATGCCCTGACCGAGACTTGGGCGAGGCTGGAACTTCTCTCCGCACAGTCGGAGGGGTTTTTTCGGCAAGGTTCTTTTCAGGTCCTGATTGAAGATGAAGCGGGCAAGATTCCCATCAATAAATTGATTGCCGGCAATGCTTATAACGCACCGGTCAAGGATTTGCTGGTCCGTCTCCTGAGCCTGCCCGAGTTCAAGCTGGAAGCGGGCCGGGTAAGTGAAATCGTGGATGCGATCAAGGATTGGTTAGACAAGGATGACGAGGTAACGGGGCTGGGCGCGGAAGGCTCCTATTACCATAACCTCGCCAACCCATATACTGCGAAGAACGGATTTCTGGATTGCATTGACGAACTATTGATGGTAAGGGGGGTCACCAAAGAGTTGTACTACGGTACGAAAGAAATCCCCGCCCTGAAGGATTGCTTGACGGTGTATGGCGAGGGAGCAATAAATATCAATACGGCGCCTAAATTAGTGTTGCGAGCTCTTTCTCCTGATTTATCGGTGGAGAATATCGCAAAAATGGATATCTACCGGAGGACGGAGGGCAATGATCTGGCCGACGTCAACTGGTACCGGAGGATACCGGGTCTGCAAGGGATCAACATGAGTTACAATTTATTGACCGTAAAAAGCAGTTATTTCACGGTTATTTCTACGGGGATGTTAGGCAAGATGAAGCAGACGGTCACCGGGACGATAAAGAGGGCTCAGGAGCGCGGCGCGGCAGAACTGATATCCTGGAATGTCGAGTAATGACGGAGAAAATATTAGGCATTGATATTGGTAACAGCGCCCTGAAGGCAGTTCTTGTATCTAACAGCCTGCGCGCCGGATTCAGGGTCGAAATGGCTGAGAACATGGCTTTTGACGATAGCGGGGCTATTGCCGGGAGCGTAGCGCAGGCGCTGGCATCTCTGGGAGAAAAGATTGACTATCGCCAGGTACGGATCAACCTTTCACTGCCGGCAAATGCGGTTTCCTTTCACAACGTTAAACTCCCGTTCCGGGAGGAAAAGAAGATCCGCCAGACAATTGCTTTTGAACTGGAAACCATGCTCCCCCAGGGCATGGATGATTCCCTCCTGGACTACAATATTATCAGGCAGTTCCAACATTCGGACCATCATTCGGAAATACTGGCCGCGGTGGTTCCGCGCGCCGTTGTGCAGGGACGACTCGCCCTTTTTGGAGAAAATCCCCCCGAAATCAATGTGATCGGTATCGCTACCCTGGCGGTGGCCTCCCTGCTGGCGACCCGCAAGGCACTGACCGGTTCCGGCCTGCTGCTGGATGTAGGAGCCGGACAAACAGTGGCCGTCTTTCTAAAACGGGATAAAATATTGCAGGTGCGGCGCTATAATTTTGGCGAAGCCTTATTGGCACGTAAGAATGACTCCCTACTGTCATCTCGACCGGAGGGAGAGGTCTCGGCGGCAGGCCGGCACAGCGAACAAGGCCCTGATGACAAAGCGGCCGGTGGCGCTTGCCGAAAACTATGTCAGGAGCTCGCCAATACTATGGAATTCATGCAATGGGGCGGGAGTATGGAGGATGGTCTGGAGCGGATCATACTGACCGGCGGCGGTTCGCTCCAGCGCGGCCTCAAGGAGGAAATGGCGCGTTCATTTTCCCTGCCCGTGGAAACAATGGATGTGGCGGAAAGCGAAGGGGTAACGCTGCCGGAAGGAATCAGGGAGGCTTGGCAGCCGGTCATAATGAATCAGGCCCTGGCCCTGGCAATCCACCGACCTGCAACCGGACGGGGGTTCAACTTTCCGCTGCAAAAGTCGGCCGGCATGGCCAACCGGACCGAATTCAGCCTGGCCCTGAAGAGGGGGGCTGCCGTCCTGGCCTGCGCCGTATTCCTTCTGGCCATGGACTCTTATCTGGATTATCGTTATGCCCGACTGCGTCTTGATAACTTGAAAAAGGAGATAAGTGCGGTATTCAAGGGTGCGTCGCCAGAGATTACCCGCATTGTTGATCCCGTGCAGCAGCTTAAGGTGAAGATTGCGGAGGCCAGGAAAATATCCGCCGGCCTGGGGGGGATGGAAGGCAGTGCAACCGTTTTGGACCTTTTAAAAGATATTTCCGCGCTGGCGCCGCCGCCGACAGAGTTGCTGATTACGGGCTTCAATCTTGACGATGACCGGCTGACCATCAAAGGGACGGTAAAAAATTTTGACGCTGTAGATGCACTGAAAAGAGAGCTGGCCAAATCAAAGTATTTCACTGACCTGCAGATCGGCGCTACCAACTTAGTAAAACAGGGCGATAAGGTGGAATTCGATCTGAGAATGAAGGCGCAAAGATGAAGGTTTTCTGGGATAGATTATCGAAGCGGCAGCAGTTGACTGTTGCGGGCGGTGCCGGGCTGGTTTTGGTTATGCTTCTTATTCAGTTACTTATTCTGCCATTTGTGGATGCCCAAAAAACGCTTAATCAGGCAATTCGCAACAACGAAAAGATGCTCAGGGAAATGATGCTGTTGGCCAGGGATTATCAAGTCCTCAAACGACAGGCGGGAAGGATTCCACAGGCGCTGGCGCGGCGGCCTCAGAATTTTTCTCTTTATTCGCATCTGGAGAAGATCGCTGGAGACGCCGGCGTGAAAGCCAACATAAAAAGCATCAATGCCGCCAAGGGAGCCATCTCCGGGCCCTACGAAGAATTGCCTGCAGATATAAGGCTGGAGAAAATCACCTTGAAACAAATCACGGATTTTCTTTATCTGCTGGAAGCACCACAGGAACTAATCCGGGTAAAGAAGATCGCGCTGGCAAAAATGCCGGAAAGCCCCGAGTACCTGTCCGCCCAGGTTCAGGCGGTGACGTTTCAGTTAACGAAAGTTGCCGGCCAGTAGAATGATGGAAAAAAGCAAGAGCATTGTATTATATATATTGTTTACCTTTGTTGTCCTGGGTTTCTTCCTCTACGTCCGTTTCCCCGACCAGGCGGTGCGGAGTTACCTGCTGGACACCATGACGGAGCGCTATCCCGCGGCGTCTCTGTCCCTCACATCAGTATCACCGAGTTTCCCGCCCGGTCTGAAAATGGCAAACGTCCTCCTGAGTTTCAAGGACAACCAGGCGTCGGACGTCCGCCTGGAAAGCTTGAGAGTGAGGCCGCGCCTGACAGGCTATCTAGTCGGACGTTCATCTTTCGCAATGAATGCCGTGGCTTACGGTGGCGTTATGCAGGGGCGGGTAAATTTCCCCAATTTACTGCCGGATAAGATTCCGACCAGCGCCGAGATAAAGCTGGAAAACTTGAATCTGGAAAAAATCGCCTATCTGAAGGAAAGATTAGGCCGCCAGATCAGCGGGAAGTTGAGCGGCGTCTATACATACCGCGGATCTGACAGCCAGTTCGATTTTAATGTCCAAAACGGAACTTATCAACTGGTGGAGAAAATCTCTGGTTTCGACAGGATTGATTTCAGCCGGGCCGAGGGTCAGATAACGCTCAAAGGCGGACTGCTGAAGATCAACAAACTTAAATTGACGGGTGACAAGATAAATCTTTCCCTGAAGGGCGATATAGTCTTGAACCCCGATTTTAAAAACAGCGAAATTAGCCTGACCGGCACGATGGAACTTGCGGCCATGAATAACAAGAAGATGACCCTGACGATTACCGGTACCATCGGTAATGCGAAAACCAGGTATCTATGAGAATAGTTGAAAAATACCATTACCTGCTCGTCCTGCTCGCGATTACCGCGATCACCTATGCCCTGGTGGGGGTGGGCTACGACTTATTGAGCTTCAAATTGCTGAAGAGCGGAATAACCCCCCGGCCGGCGGTGGAGGAAGCCGCGTCCTTAAACACCTCCAAGAAAGAGCCGGCTGATGCTTATACGGTTATTCCCCAGCGCAATCTTTTTGGTTCGACTGAAAAAGCAGCCGCCAATAAAAATTATGGTGCGGCGGCGCCCGCGGAAGGGCTTTATTTAGCTACCGTTCTGGAGGTAAAAGGCACCGTGGCGGGCACGGGGAAGGACGGTTTTGCCATCATTGAAGAGAAAGGGAAAAACAAACAACTGCTCTACAAGGTGGGCAACGTTGTAGCCGGCGCCAAAGTTGTCAAGATCACCCGTAATGCCGTTACTTTTCTGGTCGGCGATAAAGAGAGAGTATTGAAGATGGCCGATACCAATCAAGCCCCCCTGCTGCCGCCGCGCCCCAGTGGGCCGCCGGCGGCGGGCTCCCTGAGCGCCGCGCCCATGGTCGTCACCCGCAGTGAAGTTGACGCTTCGCTTAAAGATATGGGCACCATGCTCAGCCAGGCCCAGATCAGACCCTACTATGCCGATGGCGTACCGGACGGCTTCATGGTTACCAATATCAAACCCGGCAGCATTTACGAAAGAATAGGATTGACCGAAGGCGACATTGTCCAGGGAACCAACGATCGCCGGTTGGTGACCGCCGATGATATGACGGCGCTTTACAATTCCATGAAGGCGGGGTCTTCCCTGACACTCAAGATCAAGAGGGGCGGCCAGCAGCAAAACATTCAATACGTTTTCCAATAGCGGTGTGGGTATGTACGCGTCATATTACGGCATGCAGGAAAACCCGTTCAATTTAAATCCGGACCCGCACTATTTCTACCTGAGTCCCCAACATCAGGAGGCGCTGAATTGTCTCATCTACGGCATCAATGAAAAAAAAGGGTTCATGCTCATTACGGGCGGCATCGGCAACGGCAAAACTACTCTCTGCCGCACGCTGCTGACTAAGCTCGACGGGTCCGTAGAGAGCGCGCTGATCTTCAATTCGGCCCTTTCCGACCTGGAGCTTCTGCAAACCATTAATCAGGAATTCGGCATTGTCATGAAGAGGGGGCGACAGACGAAAAAACGCTGTCTTGATGCCTTGAACGAATTTCTTTTGAAAAACTATGCGGCCGGCAAGCAGGCCCTGCTCATGATTGACGAGGCGCAAAATCTCTCTCTGAGTGTCCTGGAGCAGATCCGCATGCTTTCCAACCTGGAAACGGACCGGGAAAAGCTGCTTTCGATCGTTCTCACGGGGCAGCCGGAACTGGGTGAACTCCTTGCCCTGCCATCGCTGCGGCAGTTGAACGAACGTATTACTGTCCGCTACGATCTGAAGCCGCTGAATCGGGCCAACGTGCAGATTTACATTGAATACCGCCTGACTATGGCGGGCGGCATGGATAAGGTCAAATTTTCTCAAGGGGCATATAATTTGATCTATCGTTGTTCAGAGGGCAATCCGCGGCGCATTAACGCCCTTTGCGACCGGGCGCTTTTGATTGCTTACACGGAAGATGTCAGCGCCATTGACCGGAAGATCGTAAAAAAGGCCGTCAAAGATGTAGGAGAAACTTTTTTTTTCAGAAAAGGGAGGCGAGCTGCGTTAAATCGCTTTGCACCGACATCCCTTTGGATCATCTTGTCGCTGGCGCTGCTACTGACGGGGTTGCTTATTCTTAACTTCCTTAAATGACTTGACACAGAGGAAAATGAGTTATATCAACAACGCCTTAAGAAAGGTTCAGAAAGAGAGGGACAGCCGCTACGCCGTATACGGCGACTTTATTTCTTTGCGCCGGGATGGGATCTCTGTGGCCAGGAGTTGGCGGGTATTCGCTTTCCCGGCGACGGTCGTACTTATCCTGGGAATACTGGCGGTTGCGGGCTGGTTTTTTTACCCGGCAACAACCCCGACGGTTAAAAGCTCTGTGGCTGTGTCTCCTCCGCAGGCAGCAACTGTTGCAGAGCAGTTAACATGGCCGGCAGCAGCCGCTGGGGAGGATTCGGCCCGCAGAGACCGGTCGGCGAAGGTTTACGAGTTAGCACTGGCCGCTCAGCGCGGCAAGCGATGGAAGGAAGCGGAGAGTCTGTATCAACAGGCCATCTCCTACGATCCGCGGCATGTACAGGCCCTGAATAATCTGGGAGTGCTTTATATGACGCAAAAGCGCCCGGAAGAAGCCATGGAACTTTTTGTCAAAGCGCTGGCGATCCAGGCTGGCTATGTTGATCCTTACTACAATTTAGCCTGCCTTTACTCCCAGTCAGGCAACGTCCGGGCCAGCCTGAGTTATTTAGAAAGGGCGGTTAAAATTGACGTTCAGGTCAAGAAATGGGCTAAACAGGATAATGATTTCAAGAAGATGCAGTCATTACCGGAATTTATTAAAATAACGGAAGAATTGGTAAAGTGATGGCATACAAACTGAAAAAAACAATGATGCTGGCAGCTTTCTTTTGGGCGGCGCACTTTATCGGCCCCTCTCTTTTACCGGCGGCCCGTGTGGCCGGCGAGGATGTGCCGGTTCCGACCATGACTGCGCCGGCCGCCGCAGCGCCCCGTCCTGACCAGAGCCCTCCGGTTGTCAAACGTCAGGAAAAAAAGGATGCCCCCGCGGTGCCGCCTCCGGGAACCTTCCCCGCCAGACTTGGGCAGACGCCTGCCGTCAAGGCTTCCGGCAATGCGGCTCTGCCTCCTGCGGCTGTTGCTGCAACCGAGACCAAGAAACCGGCAGCCAAATCCACACCGTATGTGACCATAGATTTTGACAATGTAGATATCCAGGTTTTCGTCAAGTTTGTCAGCGAACTCACTGGCAAGAATTTTGTCATTGACGAAAAGGTCAAGGGTAAGGTTACCATCATCTCGCCGCGAAAAATTTCCCTAGATGAGGTTTACAAAGTATTTGAGTCGGTGCTCGAAGTATACGGGTTTGCCACGGTGACCGCCGCCGACGTGATCAAGATCGTGCCGGCCCTGCAGGCGAGAGAAAAACAGTTGGAAACCCTGGTAGGCAAGCAGGACGGCAACCAGGGAGACAAGATCGTGACGCAGATAATCTCCCTGGAGAATGCCAACCCCGATGAGGTCAAAAAGGTGCTCGACCCGCTCATCTCGCGAACCAGCATTATCATGTCCTATCCTCCCACAGGGATGCTCGTAATAACCGATTATCTTTCCAACATTCAAAAAATAATGGAGATTATTGCCGCCCTGGATGTGGAAGGAATGGCGGGCCAGATTTCCTATGTGCCCCTCAATAAGGCCTTAGCTGCGGATGTTGTCAAATCGCTGACGTTGCTCTTCCAACCACAGCCCGGAAGGACTTCTCTATCCCCGATAAGGCTGGTGGCCGATGAACGGGCGAATGCCGTTATCCTGGCGGCCAGCGCGATGGATTCGGATCGGATTAAAAAACTAATTGAGTTTATGGATAAAGAGATTCCCAAGGGAGCGGCTACACTGAAGGTTTACCGGCTCCAGAATGCTGTGGCCGAAGATTTGGCCAAGGTGTTAATGAATATACCCAAGGGTACAACCGGCGCACCGGGCATACCGGGCCAGGCGGCGGCGGGAAAATCGCCGCTGCTGTCCAAAGATGTGCAGATAGTGGCCGATAAGGCCACCAATACGCTCATCATTACGGCTACCAGTGATGATTATAAGGTCTTGGAAGACGTCATCCAGAGCCTGGATGTATCCCGTCCCATGGTCTATATCGAAGCCCTGATCATGGAAGTAAAAGTCTCCAAGAACTTTCAGGTGGGAGTAGAATGGCGCGGTATCAAGGACACTACCAGCACCACCGCCCTGGGAGGACTCGGCAGTGCGGCCTTTATCGGTTCCGGCGGCATGGGGACGTCCGGCGCTTACAACGCGATTCCCAACGTGAACATCGGTACTACCGGCAGCTCCGTGTCTTTTCCGCCAGGTTTCTCCCTGGGTATGCTTGGAGCAGGCATCACCATCGGCGGCGTTATGTTCCCCAGCATCGGGGCGGTGCTCCAGGCCTACCAGAATGATACCGATATCTCTATTCTTTCCACGCCCCAGATCATGACCTTGGACAATGAAGAGGCGGAGATAAACGTGGGAGAAAACGTTCCCTATCTTTCCCGGCAGGACACTACTTCGGGCATTTCGACAGTGGCGGGAGGCATCAACTACAGCAGTTATGAATACAAGGATGTGGGTGTGACGCTCAAAATTACGCCCCATATCAACGCCGAGGACTTCGTGCGCCTGAAGCTCGACCAGAAGGTTGATAAGGTTAGCTCCGGAGCGGCTGAAGCGCGTCCTACAACCCTGAAGAGACAGGCGAAGACGACCGTGGTCGTGAAAGATAAGGAAACCATCGTCATCGGAGGCCTGGTGGGAGACGAAACCACTGATACCACCTACCAGCTTCCCTGTCTGGGCAGCATCCCGATCCTGGGTTGGCTTTTCAAGTCCGCTTCCCAGAATCGGGCCAAAACCAATCTCTACGTGTTTATCACCCCCCACATCATCAGGACGCAAAAAGACGCCGCCGAGTTCTACAAGGTGAAGAAAGATCAGATGGGGGAGGTTAAAGACGGGGTTATCAAAATGAATGAAAAGGCGACGCCGAAAGCCCCTGATGCTGAGAGTAAAAAGTAAATAGTGAAAAGTGAATGGCACACTCAGAAATAATAAACGAAACGGTGGATCAGAAACCGCTGGCAATAAGAAGTGGTGCCGCATCACTGTCTCTCGATGCCCGTCTCATCCAGGCCGGCCTGACGGAGGAAGCCCTGGCGGAAATCAAGACCGCCTGCCGCGCTAATGGTTCCGGATTGTTGGAACTGCTCCTGCAGAAAAAATTACTCACGGAGGCGCAGGTACTGGATATCTTCAGCGCTCATTTCCATCTCCCCCTCTGGTCCGATCTGCCCGTGGAAAACATCAACCCGGAGTTTACTAATTTCTTTCCTATTCAGTATCTCAAAAAGTACAAGATGGTGCCCCTGGCGGCCCCCGATGACAACCGGTTCGTCGTCGCCGTCAACGATCCCTTTCGTTTTCAGTTTGTTGATGACCTTTGCCGGGTACTCGGCAAAGACAATGCCCTTTGGGTACTCTCCAGCCAGGAGGCGATTATCGCCGCCATTAATCTGGCCTACGATCTGAGTCGCAGTTCGGCGAAAGAATTTTTCCAGGAAATGACGGACGAGACCCCGGAGCGTCTTATCTCCGAGATTGAGGAGACGGCGGACCTGCTCGATGAGACGAGCGAGGCGCCGATAATCAAGTTAGTCAACCTGCTCGTTTCCGGGGCCATCAGAGACCGGTCCAGCGACATTCACATCGAACCTTACCAGAATGCCCTTAAGATACGCTATCGTATTGACGGTATTTTGTACGATATTTTGAGCCTGCCCCGTAGGATTCAATCCCCCTTGGTTTCCCGGGTCAAGATCATGGCCAAGCTCAATATTGCCGAGAAGAGGATGCCGCAGGACGGCCGGATTGAAATAAAGATTGCCGATCGCAACGTGGATATCCGCGTTTCCGTCATTCCCACCGCCTTTGGGGAGCGGGTAGTTCTCCGTCTGCTCGATAAAACATCGTCCATCATGCAACTCGCTGATCTGGGCATGGATGCCAAGTCCATCCGGCTTTTTAATCGCCTGATCAAGTCGCCCTACGGCATCGTTCTCGTTACCGGTCCGACGGGGAGCGGCAAGTCCACCACCCTTTACGCCGCCCTTACCACGATCAATCAACCGGAGATAAACATCATCACGATCGAGGACCCGATCGAGTATCAGATCGAGGGCATCGGGCAGATCCAGGTTAATCCCAAGATTGATCTGACCTTTGCCGCGGGTCTGCGATCCATCGTCCGCCAGGATCCGGACGTCATTCTCGTCGGGGAAGTCCGCGACCGCGAGACGGCGGAGATCGCCATTCAATCATCCTTGACGGGCCATCTGGTCTTTTCCACACTGCACACCAATGATGCGGCGAGCGCCGTAACGCGTTTGATAGATATGGGCATTGAGCCCTTTCTGGTCACCTCTGCCGTCATCGCCGTGGTAGCCCAGCGGTTAGTACGGCTCCTGTGTCCGAAGTGCAAACAGGCCTATACCCCCGATGACGAATCCCTGACCAATGTCGGTATCAGTAAGGAGATGCTTCGCAACCATGTCCTTTACATCCGGAAGGGCTGTCCGGCCTGCATGAACACGGGCTACCGGGGACGGTCGGCCATCTTTGAGATCATGATTATGGATGAAGACATCAAGCGGCTGGTTCTGAAGACTTCCGACTCCAATCAGATCAGCGATCTGGCCATCAGGAGAGGGATGACTACCTTGCTGCAAAACGGTGCCGAGAAGGTTTTGCAGGGGGTGACGACCCTGGAGGAAGTACTCCGGGTGACCAGGATTATTATCAGACGGGAAACGGATCTGGAAAATTAATCCCCGCTTTCTCTAACTTACTAAATGTCGGCTCCCGGACAGATAAAAATTTGACTGAGCGGAAGACAAGAGAGCTATGACAAACCTTAACAGGCAAATTACTCTTTCCATAGTGTTGCTGGGCCTGCTGTTTTGCAGCCCTGCTCTCGGCGCCGAAGCCGGTTTCCCGAAGCCTCGGGGCGCGGTCAATGATTTTGCCGGGATCATTGATGCAGCTTCGGTGCAGACGATGGAAAATGTGTCCCGCGAGGTGCTGGAAAAAACGGGCACTTCCATTGTCGTGGCCGTGCTGGCCAGCATCGGCGACAATTCCCCCGATGATTACGCAAATCGCCTCTACCAGGCCTGGGGAATAGGAGCAAAGGGGAAGGACCGGGGAGTGCTTGTTTTTCTGGCCCAGAAGGAACGCAAGGTCCGCATTGAAACCGGCTATGGAGTAGAGGGTATTCTTCCCGACGGCCTGACGGGAGAGATTCTCGATAAATATGTGCTTCCCGACCTCAAGGCCGGGCGTTACGGTCAAGGGCTGACTAAGGGCGTTGCCGCAGTGGCGTCGGTGATAGCGAGAGACGCCCGGGTCACCCTTACGGGAGTTCCGTCCTTATCGGCGCCTCGGGAAACCGCACCCCGGCGGGGCATAAATCTTTTCACGGTGATCCTGATAATCATCGTTTTGGCTCTGCTGATCGGTACGAGACCTGGCCGGGAATTATTGCCCTACCTGATCATAATGTTGATGAGCGGCGGTGGCAGAGGTGGGGGCTCCGGCGGTTTTGGCGGGGGGGGATTCGGGGGGTTTGGCGGTGGCTTTAGCGGTGGTGGTGGCTCAAGCAGGGATTTTTAATAGGGAAGGAGGCTGCTCATGTTAGGGAAGATCAATAAGCCGGAGGATATATTTGCTGAAATAACGGCAGATTTTCAGAATGCTCTGGGAAAGGATCTGGTTTCGCTTATCCTATACGGAAGCGCTGCTACGGGCCATTATGTGCCCGGGAAATCGGACGTTAATGTTCTGATTACCCTTACCGAGGCCGGACTCAACGATCTGGAACGGGTCATTTACGTGGTCGGGAAATGGCGGAAAAAGAAGGTGGCCACGATTTTCATGTCCCAGGCTTCTATTGCCTCCTCCGTTGACGCCTATCCCGTGGAATTGTTAACGATGAAGCTTAATTATCGTCTGCTTTTCGGCGTTGATGTGTTGGCCGGGCTGACGCTTCTTCCCTGTGATTTGCGTTTGCAGTTGGAAAGGGAGCTGCAGGGAAAGATGTTCCATCTAAGGCAGGGTTTTCTGGAGTGCGAGGGCGGGGAAAGGGGACTCAAGCAGCTAATCGGCCTTTCCCTCGGTGCCTTTATGCACTTATTCAAGGCCTTACTGTTTCTCAAGGGTGCTGAAATTCCGTCCGGCCGGCGGGAGGTGATCACGGCTCTCTCGAAAGCCTATTCGATTAATTCCAATGTACTTCTTCGGTGCATTGATCTTCGGGAAGGAAAGGGCCGGTTTTCAGCCGGGGAAGTCAAGCAACTATTTAAATCCTATCAGGGGGAGATGGCTGAAATCTCGGCCCTGATCGACAGGATGAAAGTCTGAAAAAGGAGGTAGCACATGACTACATTCAAAAGAAATCTGATTATTGCCGGTGTTGTTGTACTTGTTGTCGTTTTCATTCTCTATTCATTGTTTCAGGGGAATTACAATAAATTCGTGACCCTTGATGAAACGGTCAAGAGCTCCTGGGCGCAGGTGGAAAACCAGTTGCAGCGACGCTATGACCTGATTCCCAATCTCGTGGAGACGGTAAAAGGTTATGCCAAGCAGGAGAAGGATGTCCTGATTGAGGTGACGAATGCCCGGGCCAGGGTCGGCGGGGCGGGGAAGATACCCGATAAGATCGCGGCCAATAATGAACTGTCGAGCGCCTTGAGTCGCCTGCTGGTGGTGGTGGAAAAATATCCTGATCTGAAATCGAATCAGAATTTCCTGCGCCTGCAGGATGAGCTGGCAGGGACTGAAAACAGGATTGCCGTAGAAAGACGACGTTACAACGAAGCTGTGCAGTTCTACAACGTTGCCGTTCGCTCTTTCCCCGCGAGCATTGTGGCCGGCATCTTCGGGTTTGAGCAAGCGGCTTTCTTTGCGGCTCCGGCTGCGGCAAAAGCTGTCCCGCAGGTGAAATTTTAAAAAGAAGTGGTAATTGCAAAAGTCGTATAAATGCAAACTATGTCATTCCAGCGAAAGCCGGAATCCAGAATTTCAATGCGTTACAAAAATACTGGACACCGGTTTTTCCCCGTCAAGCGAGGACTAAACAGAGCACCGGCGTGACGACTTTTGCAATTACCACGATAGAAGAGAGGAAAAAGATAGTGACGGGAATAACGGGTAAGCTTCTGATTCTGTTCATTATGCCGCTTTTCCTCTACGTAGGCCTCCTGCCCGTCATGCCGCTCATGGAGCCGGACGAAGGACGCTACAGCGCGATCCCCAGCTCCATGAATAAATCCGGCGACTACATCACGCCCCGCCTGAAAGAAGCCGTCTATATAGAGAAGCCGCCCCTCGCTTACTGGGCAACCGCCCTGTCGTTTAAAATCTTTGGCGAAAATGAATTTTCTTCCCGGCTCTTTGCGGGTCTGTGCGCTTGGGGCTGCATTCTCATCGTCTATAGCATGGGGCGTTTCCTGCACGATGAAAAGACCGGCCTCTATGGTGCGGCGGTATTAACGACCTCGCTATTTCACTTTGCCATCGGACGGATCAATATCCTGGATATGCCCGTGGCCTTTTTTCTGAGCCTGGCCATCTGGTCAGGTTACCGCTTTTGCGCGGCGGCCGGAAGGAAGGAGTGGCTCTATCTGTGCTATCTGGCAAGCGCCCTGGCCTTTCTCACCAAGGGATTGATCGGCATTGTTTTCCCTGCGGCGATTATCGTCATCTGGCTCGTTTCCGTGGGCAGATGGCGCGATATTATCAAACTGATTTCATCCCTGGGGATTCTCATCTTTTTTACCGTTACTCTGCCCTGGCTTATTTTGATCCAACAGGCCCACAGCGATTTCTTCAGATTTTTTTTCGTGCAGGAGCATTTTCAGCGTTATACCACGACGATTCATCACCGCAACCAACCGGTCTATTTTTTTCTGCCGATCATCGTTGCCGGAACGTTGCCTTGGTGCGCCTTCCTATATAAAGCTTTGCGTAAGAAAGAGACCTCCCCTGTCTGCGACGGCGGCGGGCAGATGAGCGTCTGGCATAAGTTCCCCTGGTTCCGCCGGGAAGACGCCCGGTATCTCCTGGTCTGGGCGGGTTTCATGTTCCTTTTCTTTTCCCTTTCCTCGTCCAAACTGATACCTTATATTGCCGCCGTCTTTCTGCCCCTGTCGTTGTTTCTGGGGAGCATCTTCCGCCTTTACGATGAGCAGAAAAAAGACTCCAACCTTCCCGCCCCCCTCAGCCGGTATGACTTGCCGATCATATTTCAGTCTTTGCTCTTCATCGCGGTATTGGCAGTTGCCCCGTTTATTGAAAAGCGCCCGCTGAATCTTTGGGTGCCCTTGATTGTTGTACCCGTCATCATGCAGATTTTGCTGGTTTTTATGCCCGGTTTCGTGCGGCGCAGAACAGGCGCCCACTGGTTTCTGACGATTTATTTCTTGGCGGCGCTATTCCTGGGGGCATTGGTTTTTCCCCTTTCCCAGTTTTTGACCCCCTATAAGTCTGCCTATGTTCTGGTTCAGGCCATCAAGGACAACCTGCCCGCCGGTCAGGAACTCTATCAATATGATATGTGTCTTTACGGCGTAGATTTTTATGGTAAAATCAGGACGCCAATTGTAGATGATATCGGCGAGGTGCGATATGGCAGCGAATTTTTGCCGGCCGCCGAAAAAAAGCATTACTTCATGAATTCTGACGAGTTTTTCAAGCTTGTCGGACAGCGCCCGATAACGTACTGCGCCACCAAGGGTCAGGAACGGGTGGAAAGGCTCAGAAAAGTGGTTCCCAATCTTACGGTTATATGGGACAATAAGGAGTATTATCTGGTAAAACTGCAATCCTGATCGCCCCGATTGAACCCTGCCCCACCCGACTCACTGATGAAGCGTTAATCGGGATAAAAATATTTGCATAACATACGCCAGAAGGGTATGGTATGAAAGTAGTCGAAAGGTGGTAGCAATGGCAAAGACAGAGCAAAAACCCAGACTGTCTAACGAACTGATGGAGGCTGCCGAAGACATCAACCAATGGCGTGAAGACAAGATCACACTGAAAACATACACTGTTGATCCGCAACCTAAGATCGAGGTAACACCCGAGATCATCCGCGAGACACGGGAAAATCTGCATTTATCCAGGCCGGTATTCGCCCATGAACTGCATGTTTCACCCCGGACATTGGAGAAGTGGGAACAGGGACGAACCAAACCCAACGATCAAGCCGCCACGCTGATCATGCTCGTCCGCAAGTTTCCCGATACCCTCCGGCGCTTGAAAGAGTTGGCGGTTTGACCATGCACGCGATATTCCGGGGCGGGAAATATAGTTGCCATCAATCATAATTTGAATCCGTCCCCGGTTCAAGGCGTGGGAATTATTGGACAGATAGGAATTAAGGGGTGACAGGATGGAAACCATAAAATTTGAAACGGATATTGACTCTCAAGGAGGCATTCATCTTCCGGAGGAGTTTCGCCATGCCTACGGTAAGCATGCCCGGCTGGTTTTGTCGTTGCCGGCACTTGAGTTAACACGGAAAAAAGGACGGCAACCCGGAAGCGCCAGAGGAATACTCAAGGTACTTTCCGAAGATGACGAACACCTGAATGATTTCAAGGAATACATGCCATGAAACTCTTACTGGACACGCAGGCCATTCTCTGGTTTCTTCTCGACGATCATCGTTTGAGCGGCAGAGCGAGGGAGAATATTTCGGGTCCCGATGCCTTGATTTTTGTCAGTCCCGCCAGCCTTTGGGAGATCGCCATCAAGATCAGCCTTGGTAAGTATGAGCTCCCTGCGCCTTTCGAGGCATTCTGGGATGAACAATTTATTACCAACGACTTTGCGCTTTTGCCCGTGTCAGTGTCACATGCCGCACAGGTTGTCAATTTACCCTTCCATCATCGCGATCCATTCGACCGTTTGATCATTGCCCAGTCGCTCGTTGAAGGGATGCCGCTCGTAAGCAGTGACATCATATTTGATCGTTATGGCGTCGAACGGGTTTGGTGAAAGATGCTGTGAGGATGAAAACGGGGAGCAATGTCGTCAGTTAATGATTTGCATCAGATAGTTAACCTCTGCCGGAGCTCCGGCAGAGATTTGGGATGGTGGAGTAAAGAACCATGAAACACAAATTATTGCTTGAATAAAATGTGAACCCGTCCCCGATTGTTCTCTGGATGCTGCAACGACGCAAGCTGAATTCGGCTTGGCAGAGATGGCGGCCAATAAATTAGCAACCCGGAAACTGACCAACTGGCCTTGGATTAGTGCCATCTTGAAAACGTAATGGAATTAGTAAGGTCCCAAGATTAGTGCATTTTGTAGATAAAGAGGTGCAAGAGCCATGAGTAATTCAAGTATTGCCGAATATGTAAAATTGAGCGTTCCTGAACGGATTCAACTTGTTGAAGATATTTGGGACAGCATCGCCGCGATACCGGAAGAGATGCCGCTCACGGAGGCGCAGCAGGCAGAATTGGATCGGCGTCTTAACGCCTATCGTTTAAATCCCGAAGAAGGATCTCCGTGGGAATACGTGCGAGAGGCCATCCGTCGCTCATGAAACGCATGATATTCATCCGCCCCGAAGCGGAACAAGACATGCGTGATGCCTATGGCTGGTATGAAACACAAATGCCGGGCCTAGGAGCTAATTTTCTCCTGCATGTTGACGCTCAGTTGAGATCGCTCCAGAGGAACCCGTCACAATATCCGATCGTTCACCGAGAAGTTAGGCGTTGCCTGGTCCGTCGTTTTCCTTATGGCATTTTCTATATGGTTGAAGATAAACGGATTGTTGTTCTGGCTGTATTCCATGCCAAACGCAACCCCAAATCATGGCAGGCAAGGTCATGAACAGAATCCGGTCAAGAGCAAAGGTAATTACCTTTTTATCCCAACGAGTTTTTTGCAGCTATCAGGCTACCGGCTCAGACAAGAAGCAGAATAGTCAAGAAAGCCGCGTGATTAATCTGGGAAGTGTCCCTGGTTTTTTTGGTATGGTGTCCCGGGATTTCCCAGGCGATATCCCGGGGCTGGAATGAATAGGTGCCATCAATCATAATGTAAACCCGTCCCCGATAGAGTCAAAAGAATAAGGATTTTATGACCCTTCCAAAGCATCTTTACCATTATACATCCCAGAAAGGTATTCTCGGTATTCTGGAAAGTAATAAATTGTGGATGACCAACATCCTTTATCTGAATGATTCAAGTGAATTTACATATACCTTAGAATTGGTAAGATCAAAATTGAAGAAACTGAAAGAACAAAAACAAAACATAGGGATACTTACACCGAATGATGTAAAATATGAACAGGTTGAGAGGGTATTGGATGGATTTTTCAATGATAAAAGGACTGAAAGTTATGTATTTTCACTTTCAAATTCAAAAAAAAAGGATGACGACCTAAATCAATGGAGAGGGTATTGTCCAAGAGAAGGTGGGTTCTGTATTGAATTTGATTCTGGGAGATTGTTCTCCATAATAGAGAAAATGAATAAAATGAGTAAAGGGAAGTATGAAATAAGTGAATGTATATATCATCATAAAGATGAACCAATAGAATCAGTGGAATCGTTGATACGTAAAATAACAGAAGCCGACTTTTATAAAGAATTAGTAGAAATTTCTTCATACATAAAAGATAACTCCTTTGAAGATGAAAAGGAATACCGTATAATATATCAAGGGGTTCCTAACGAAATAAATTTTCGCGGAGGAATTTCAATGATAATACCTTATATTGAATTACCTCATATCCAATTTTCACCTGTAGATGATGTTCTGCCTATCACAACTAAAGAAAAAAATGACAGATGGATTTACTATGGAAAAACAATGTCAGGTGATTTTTATTATAACAATAGTTCTATTGTAAATGTAAGTCCCCAGATTTCCAAGGTATGGTTCAAGATAAAACTTTCAAAGTTAGAAAAAGATAACACTCTTCAACAATTCAGAAAATTTGGACAATCAATGGATTATTGGGAAAAATTAGATAACCAGATAATGTTATATGAATTGGATTGTGTCAATAAAACGGGAAAAACTCTAAAGTTGGTATATTATGATATTAAGGGAAAAACATTGCTCAATCACGACTATTCAGACCCCACGACAGATCAAATAATACCTGGGTCAATGAATGATATATTACTCAATAAAGTTTGTCCGAATAAGTAAGTTATAAAAAAGTGACGAAACGAGAAAAACCAAGAGTAAATCAGGGGGACACCTTACTAGTTTTTCTGTAAAATAAGAAAGGCACCCATTAAAGTCAATCGGTGACGGGTTCAGATATTGGTGGATGGAACGGGTCAGGCTGATTCGAAAATGCCGGCGTGACCTGCGGGCGCTGGCAGCGAGGATTAACAGTGGGGGTATTCCGGTGCCATAATACGGCTTTATCACAAGAAAATTTTTCCCGGTTCAATCCGCTAGATTGAATTATTACAGTAATAGTGAGGTGCAGTCTTATATATCGAACCAACAGGAACTGAACGAGGAGTTTAACATGGGCACCATGAAACTGACAGATAATGAAAAAAAGTCCTTAGATGCGCTGCACAAGGTTTTATTTGAGAGATATCCGGTCGTTGACTTCCGTCTTTTCGGCTCAAAGGCAAGGGGTGAAGGCGTAGATGATTCCGATATGGACGTCATGATTGAAATTCCTGAATATGATCCGGTCATGGTTGCCGAGATAGACGATCTCATCTACCGGTTCAACCTGGAATACGATGTTTTTATTTCAGCGCTTTTTTTCGGCAAGAATGAACTGGAAGAAGGCCCGTTGTCCGAAGCGCCGATCTATAAAGCGATTCAGCGCGAAGGGGTTCCGCTATGAGTATAGACGAGAAGAAGAAGTCCCTCGCCGAGCACAGGTTGATTCAAGCCGCGGAAAGTCTGGAAGAAGCCCGCTATCTTATTGAAGGTGGCAAGAGCCTTCGTTCCGTTGCGAACCGGATTTACTATGGCATGTTCTACGCGGTCTTAGCCCTCCTCATTTATGAGCCTTTTTCGTCCTCAAAACATACCGGTGTTATTGCCTATTTCAATAAGAATTTCGTAAAACAAGGTATCATCCCGGAAGCATTGGGACGTTGCCTAAACAAGGCATTCGATTTGAGGCAGCGCGGTGATTACCGGGAATATTTTGAACTGACTAAAGACCAGGTGGAACCGCTTCTTGATGTGGCAGAAGAATTTATTACCGCCATCAGGACGTATTTGCATGAAGGTGGCAAAATCTGACTAATGGGGATATTGCACAGAGACATAACACCGAGCGTGGCGTATTCGGTGGGCTGATTGGCAGGGGGCAAGGGATTCATTGGGATGATATAGACGAGGACATCAGCATAGAAGGGCTATTAGCAGGAAAACAATCTGGGGAAAGCTAAGCATCATATAAAAAATGGCTTGAAGTAAGAGGCAACAAATGAATATCCGTGAAGATTTTTTACCATTGAGCAGGCCGGCGATCGGGGAGGAAGAAATCAGACAGGTGGTCGCCTGTCTGAAGTCCGGCTGGATCACCACCGGCCCTCTCTGTCAGAAATTTGAGGCGCAGTTTTGCGAACTTACGGGCGCCGGTCAGGCGGTTTCCGTCACTTCCGGGACCGCCGGCATGCATTTAGTGCTGCTGGCGCTCGGTATCGGGCCGGGGGACGAAATAATCACTCCTTCGATGACCTTTGCCTCCACCATCAATATGATTGTTATGCTGGGCGCGAAACCGGTTTTCGTTGACATTGATTACGAAACTCTCAACATTAATGCGGACCTCATCGAAGCAAAGATTACCGGCAATACAAAGGCCATTATCCCGGTTCATTTCGCCGGTGCGCCGGCCGATATGGACAAGATTCTGGATATAGCCGGCAGGCACGGACTTACGGTCATTGAAGACGCCGCCCACGCCGTGGGAACCTGGTATAAGGGCATTCATGCGGGCGGGTTCGGGCAGATCGCGATTTTTTCCTTTCATCCGATCAAGAATATTACGACGGGTGAAGGCGGGATGATTGTCCATAACGACGGCAAAATGGAGCAGCAGCTTCGGCAGCTCAGATTTCACGGTTTGGAACGGGATGCCTGGAAACGCTACGGCAAAGGCGGCAACCCGGAATACGATATTCAGACCCCCGGCTTCAAATATAACCTCACGGACATGCAAGCGGCCCTTGGGCTGGCCCAGTTGTCGCGACTCGAGGAATTGAACAAGCGCCGGGCTCATCTTGCCAAACTCTATATGGAGAGTCTCAAGGGTCTGAAGCGAATCGACCTTCCGGGTGTACCCGGTTATCGTCATATCCATTCCTGGCACCTTTTTATCATCAAGTTGCTCGATATGGACAGGAGGATTTTCATGGAAAAACTGTCGGAATATAATGTAGGGTATGGTCTCCATTTCCCGGCCAATCACCTGCTTGCCTACGTGCAGGAGCGCTTCACGATCCCTGCCGGATCTCTACCCGAGACGGAGCGGGCGGCGGCGGGCATCATTTCCCTGCCGCTCTTTCCGGACATGGCGGATGCCGACGTCCATTATGTGGGCGAGGCCATAAGGGAGATAATGAAATGATTTCTTTGGTTATTCCTGTTTATAATGAAGAAAAGAACATCAAGACGCTCATGAAGCGGCTCACACCCATTATGCAGGGAATAGGCTCTCCCTATGAGATTATCCTGGTTGATGACGGCAGCTCCGATGGTTCGCTTGCCCTTTTGCGGAAGTTTGCCGACCGCCCGGAGGTCAGGGTGGTGGAGCTGACCAGAAACTATGGGCAGCACGCGGCCATCATGGCCGGTTTTTCTCTCGTCAAGGGAGAAATTGTTATCACCCTCGATGCAGACCTGCAGAATCCGCCCGAAGAGATACCCCGGCTGGTCGCCAAAATGACGGAGGGGAACTTTGATGTAGTAGGCACCATCAGGAGGGGGCGCAAGGATTCTCTTTTCCGGATACTCCCGTCCAAGGTCGTCAATATGATTACCCGCAGGATTACGGGCGTGAAACTGAGGGACTGGGGCTGTATGTTGCGGGCCTACCGCCGTCCTGTAGTCGAACGTATGATTTCCTGTCACGAGCACGCGACTTTTATCCCCGCTCTGGCCACCTATTTCGGGAAGCGGGTCACAGAGATAGAAGTAGCCCACGAGGAAAGATACGGTGGAAAATCAAACTATCCCTTGCGAAAATTGATCAACCTGCAGTTCGATCTGGTAGCCTCTTTTTCCGATTTCCCCTTGAAATTGCTCCTGTATGGCGGCGTCGGCATGGCCTTGCTGGGGACTGTTTTCGGTCTGGTTCTGGCCGTGGCCCGCCTGTCCTATGGTGCGGCCTGGGCGGCGGAAGGCGTTTTTACCTTGTTTGCTATCCTCTTTCTATTCGTGGGCATGCAATTTTTTGCCCTCGGGCTGATCGGGGAGTATATTGGCCGCATCTACCGGGAAGTGCGCAAGCGACCCGAATATGTTATTGAACAAATTTATTCTTCTGATAAATTATGAAGACTGTCGTTTTTGCCTACCATGACATGGGTCTTACGGGGCTTACGGCCCTGCAGCGGGCCGGTCTGGAGATCGCGGCCGTTTTTTCTCATGCCGACGACCCCAAGGAGAATTGCTGGTTTGGTTCTGTGCCCGACTGGGCCCAAGAAAATAACGTTCCCCTTTTCTGTCCGGAAAACGTGAACACGGAAGCGTGGTTCGCAAAGATTTCCTGCTTGGCCCCGGAGGTAATATTCTCATTTTATTACCGCCACCTCCTGGCAGGAGAAATTCTGACCATTCCTCCTTTAGGGGCATTCAATCTACACGGCTCCCTTTTGCCTTATTATCGTGGCCGCTGTCCCGTCAACTGGGTGCTGGTCAACGGTGAGACGCAGACGGGCGTCACTCTGCATCGCATGGTGGATAAGGCGGATGCCGGCGCTATTGTTGCCCAACAGGCAGTGCCCATCGCCTTTGCAGATACGGCGCGAAGCCTCTATGGAAAGCTTTGCCGACAGGCAGCAGTGTTGCTAGACGAGGTCCTGCCCCTGATAAAAACGGGAACGGCCCCGCGTATCCCGCAGGATTGGCGGCAAGGAAGCTATTACGGCCGCCGCACCCCGGCGGATGGCCGTATTGACTGGCACTGGCCGGCGCTCACCATCTACAATCTCGTCCGGGCGGTAACGGCGCCTTATCCGGGAGCCTTTACTTTTACCGCCGGTGGTGACATGATTACCATCTGGTGGGCGCAACCGGAAGACGGGGCGAGCATCGCCGGGCAGGCAGGTCAATTGCAATTAGAAAAGGGCGCCGTCCTGGTCTGTGCCGGCGAGGGACGTCTCAAACTGCTTGATGTGGAAATTAACGGTAAGCATTTGAAAAACGCTGAGATAGAAAATTATTTTACGGAAAGAGAAGGGGAAGTATTACTATGAATGTCCTGATATTAGGGGTAAACGGGTTTATCGGTCACCATTTGACGAAGTGCATCCTGGCCGAGACGGATTGGAGCGTCTATGGCATGGACCTCTCCGACGATCGGCTCGGGAAGGCCCTGGATAATTCCCGCTTCCATTTTATTGAAGGCGATATATCCATAAACCGGGAATGGATCGAGTATCACATCAAAAAATGCCACGTGGTCCTGCCTCTGGTCGCCATTGCCACGCCGAAGCTCTATGTTGAAGACCCGCTGGCCGTTTTTCATCTTGATTTCGAGATGAACCTGAACATTATTAGACAGTGTGTAAAGTATCATAAAAGGGTGGTCTTTCCCTCCACATCGGAGGTCTATGGCGCCTGCCCGGATGACGAGTTTAGGGAAGATGAAAGTTTCCTCGTGGTCGGACCGATCAGGAAGGAACGCTGGATCTATTCCGCCTCCAAACAGCTTCTGGACCGGGTTATCTACGCCTATGGCACACGCGGCAACTTTGATTTTACCCTTTTCCGCCCCTTCAACTGGGTCGGGCCGCGCCTCGATTCCCTCTACGCCGCAAAGGAGGGGAGCTCCCGGGTGGTCACCCAGTTTATTGCGGAGTTGCTGCTGAAGCGTCCGCTCAAGTTGGTGGACGGAGGCCTGCAAAAACGCTGCTTTACCTACGTGGACGATGGCATCGCCGCCTTGCTGAAAATACTGGAGAACAAGGACAACCTCTGTAAAAACGAGATCATCAATATCGGCCATCCCGATAACGAATGTTCCGTGAAAGAGCTCGCCACCCTTCTGAAAAATATATTCATGGCCCATCCCGATCATGTCAATGACCCTGAATACTCGGAGATTGTGCAAATTCCCTCGGAGACTTACTACGGGAAGGGTTATCAGGACATTTATTCTCGTAAGCCAAGCATTGTCAAGGCCCGGAAACTTCTCGGCTGGACGCCATCCGTCGGGCTGGAAGACGCGTTAAAGCGGACCCTCTATTCCTTTCTGGAAGAAAATGCCGCGGAAGTCCGCTCATCCTGAGCTGGTCGAAGGAGGCATGCTCCCTTGAAAAAACTGCTGGGCCTGAAGATTGATGTGGATACCTACGTGGGAATGGAAAAAGGTGTGCCTTCCCTCCTTAAGGTATTGGCAAAATCGGGCTTTAAAGCAACGTTCTACCTCAGTATCGGACCAGACGCCTCCGGTCGGGCGATGCTGACGCTCTTGCGCAACCCGCTTTTTTTGAAAAAGATGTGGCGCACCAACGCCGTTGGCCTCTATGGCCTGAAAACCGCCCTCTACGGGACCCTGCTGCCTTCGCCCCTCATTGCCCTTTCCTTCCCGGACCTGGTCAAGGAGATCATTGCGCAGGGTCACGAAGTACAGTTCCATGCCTGGGATCACCGGCGCTGGCAGGATGACATTGATCGCCATTCCGCCGCCTGGATCGGCGAGTGGTTTGCCCGGGGGGTGGAAGGATTCATCAAGCTGACCGGTCAGGCGCCGACGTCCTTCGGGGCGCCGGCCTGGTTGGTGGACGAGCGGGTTATGGAGATCGTGAAGGCTTACAATTTCTTATATTTAAGCTGCACCCGGGCTAAAGAACCGTTCATCCATGAAGGTTGCGGCCTCGTCGAGATACCTTCCGATTTGCCCTGTCTGGAGGAGATGGGTGCGGAGCGCGGCGCCGACATCATCGCCGGTATATTGCAGTCGGGGGGCATGCACGTCTTGCCCCTCCATGCCGAGGTGGAAGGCGGCATCCGGCAGGACTGGTTTGTTAAGCTAATGGAGAAGGTCGTGGCGATGGACTATCGGGCCGTACCCCTCGGCGTCATCCATGCCGAGCTGGCGCAGGAGACCCTGCCAATCCGCAAATACCGGATTGCGATGCTGGCCGGACGGGCCGCCCCCTGCGCCATTTGAAGGCTGGAATTCGGCATATAAGGGACATAATTCAGGAGTAAATAGGAAAGGAGTCAAACATGGCAGTCAAGGTGCACGTTCATACCACTCATACGCAATTTACCGATGGCCTGGAGATTGTTGCCACAGAAGGAAAAACAGTGGCCGAATGTCTGGCACAGCTAATCAGGCAGTTCCCCGGCATGGAGAAGGCGCTTTTTGCAAAAAGAGATAAACTGCTAAACACGGTTGAAATTTATGTAAATAATGCCAGCGCATACCCCGATGAACTCGGCAAGGCCGTTAACGATGGCGACGATATCCACCTTTTTGTCATGCTTTCGGGAGGATAGGGGCAATGACGCTGCTTGCGCCGCCCCTATTCTGCACTAGGATCGCGCCTTATTGGTCTCCGGCCAATCAATCGCCAGTGTCTCCGGGTTGATGATAACGCCATAGTCGGCACCGGCGCTTGCTATGCTGACATAACCCTCGGTCACATCGCTTAACACCATCTCGGGATCGCGGGCGAGCGGATTGCCGTAGCCGCCGCCGCCGGGGGCGTCAATGGTCACCACGTCGCCCGGTTGCAACCGCGTTAATCCATAGGCATTACCTGATTCTCCGTTGACCAGGAACTGTGCCCTGGCGCCGGGCTTGCCGTCAAAAAGCCCTTCCGCCGCGTAGACAAACCGGCCCGCCTGGATACCCAGATTGACGGGCGGGAGGGGGGCATATTCGTCGTCGGGCACGCGGAATAGTTCCCTTTTGCCGAGGCCGCCCTTCATCTTGCCGGGGCCGCCCGAATCGGCGAGCAGTTCTCTCTTCTCCACAATCAGCGGGGTGTCGCTTTCAAAGATCTCCACGGGCGTATTGGCGCCGTTGGCCGGGAAGATGTAGACGTAATTCCCGTCATTGCTGGCGCCTGCCCCCATGCCGCCTCCCCGGATGATCACGGAATGCCAGGGCTTACCGTCTTTCCTTTTCCCGTAAAACACGTTCATGGCCGCCGGCGTGCCGCCTGATCCGGCAATGACGCTGCCGGGCAGGACACCGGAAAGGCCCCGGTAAATGACTTCCGTGATGAAATGACCAACCACGAGACGTGCAGCCACGGCGGCCGGAAATTTGCAGTTGACCACGCTGCCCTCCGGGGCGCGCAGGCGTATCGGCTTGGCGCAGCCTTCGTTATTGGGGATATCGGGGGCAAACATGCTCTTGATCGCCATGAAGACATAGGCATAGGTGAAATTATAAACCACGTTGCCGCCCCAATTCACCTGCCCCGAAGAGCCGGTGAGGTCCACGCTGATGTCGCTTCCCTTGACCTCGATCTTGGCCTGAATAATAATGTCTTCCTTGGCCTTCATCTGCTCGACAATGCCTTGGGCCGGATAGATGCCGTCAGGGATTTTCTCGATTTCCTTGCGCATGCTTTTCTCGGTGAGGCTGATAATCTGGTCCGCCAGGTCATCGAGGCTGGCAAGGCCGCTTTCTTTGAGCATCTGGCAAATCTTATCCGCACAGACGTGATTTGCCGCGATCTGCGACCGGATATCCCCGATCACCTCATCGGGCGTCCGGACATTCCACCGGATCATATCCATGACTGACTCGTTCAGTACTCCCCGGTCATAGAGCTTCACGACGGGAATAAACAAGCCTTCTTCAAAAACATCCTGATTATCGGACGATACACGGCCGCCGATGTCGGAGTGGTGAAAAACGCAGGCCGTGAAGGCGGCCAGTTTACCCTCGTAAAAGATGGGGCTCATGACACAGACATCATTAAGATGGCCCGCCAGTGCCCAGGGGTCATTCGTGATGAAGGCATCGCCGGGTTGGTAGTAGTCCACGGGGAACCGGTTGACGAGATTCTTGACCCCCAGGGCCATGGCGCCTGACTGGCCCGGTGTGGCAAAGCTACCCTGGGCCAGTTCCCGTCCTTTCCGGTCGGTAAACATGCAGGTGTAATCATGGGCATCCCGGAGCAGGCTCGAAAAGGCCGTCCGGGCGACGCTGCCGTCAGCCTCATCTACAATGGAAATAAGCCGGCGCCATAATATCTCTAACGTGATGGGATCGAAAGTCTGCCCCATTTTCATACCTCCTTAAGATCAATCCACAGAAATCCGAACTCATCCGTCGTTGCGCGGGCATCCTCGCCCACAATGAGGGTTGACTCCTTCTCTTCGATAATGGCCGGACCTTGAAACTGAGCGCCGGGAAAGAGTTGATAACGATCGTAAACCGTATAGGGGATAAAATCCTTAGCCAGCGGCGAGTAGGCCTGGCGTTTTCCCTTAATCGCCTTGCTTAACGTCTGCCCTTTAGTTACCGCAAGTTTGGGCAGTTGCAGGAGCCGCTCCGGCAGGCTGGCCCGCACCTTGAAATTGATGAACTCCACCTCCGATTCCGGATAGGTCCGGCCGTAGAGCTTCTCATAGACATCGTCGAATAATCTCCGCACGTCCGTTCGCTGGAGTTTAGTGAAGTCACCGGCCGGCACAGGAACATTGATCTCCGCCCCCTGTCCCACAAAGCGCATGTCGAGAGATCGTTCATAGCGGATAATATCGTCGGCGGCTTCCTTCTTGAGTATTTTCGCCGCCTCCGCCTCCAGCCCCCGGAAGATGGCCTCTATCTCCGGAAAGGCGACGCCGGACAGGGAAACCTTGTGGCTGCGGAGGAGGTCAAAGGCCCGGGGGGCGGTGAAAAAGCCCATGGCCGAACCAACCCCGGCATTCGGCGGGATCAGCATCCGGGGGGCGCCGAGTTTCTTCGCCAGACCGTAGGCGTGAACCGGACCTGCCCCGCCAAAGGCGGATATCGTTACGATCCTCGGGTTTCCGCCTTTTTCCGCAATATGCGTCTTGGCGGCCCCCGTCATCGTCTCGTTGATGAGATCATGGATCCCCCAGATAGCCTGGATAAAGGAAACTCCGAGTGGCTTGGCAATTTTTTCTTCCACGCCGCGCCGGGCCGCCTCCTTGTCTAACTTCATCCCGCCGCCGAGGAAATATTTCTCGTCCAAATAACCAAGCAGCAGATCGGCATCGGTCACGCAGGGATCAGTTCCCCCTCTCCCGTAACAGATGGGTCCGGGCGCCGCGCCGGAACTTTCCGGCCCCACCTGCAGCGTGCCCATCTTGCTTACCTTCGCGATGCTGCCGCCGCCCGCTCCGATCTCCATCAAATCAACAACCGGCACCTGGATAGTGATACCACTGCCCTTCATGAAACGCTGGACACGTCCGACCTCGAAGGTCGGCACAACGCCGGCGACGCCTTTCTGGATCAGGCAGGACTTGGCCGTCGTGCCCCCCATATCGAAACAGAACATCTCCGAGATATTGAAGTGCTTGCCATAGTATTGGCCGGCAATGACCGCCGCGGTCGGTCCCGACTCGATGATGCGGACGGGAAACTCGGCCGCCGTTTCAACCGATGTCACCCCACCGCTCGAAAGCATGATAAAGAGCTTGCCCTGAAAGCCGATGGACTTCAGCCGGCCGGCCAGCTTGGACAGATATCGCCCCGTCAGGGGCTTGACGTAGGCATTGGTAACGGTGGTAGAGGTTCTCTCATACTCCTTGATCTGCGGCAGTACGCGGTAGGAAATCGACACGGAAACCCCTGGCGCTTCACTCGCGATGATCTCTTCGAGCATCAGCTCATGGGTTGGATTTTCAAAGGAGTTAATGAGACAGACGGCAATAGACTCGACACCCATCTTGAGGAGGGCGCGGATGGTCTGTCTTGCTTCTTCCGGGTCCAGGGCTTTGATAACGCTCCCATCGCTGCGGACCCTCTCGTCCACTTCCAGGCGATACCTTCTGGGAACCAGCGGCTGGGGAAACTCGGCAAATACGTCATAGGGGGCGTAGCGCATCTCGCGGCCAATTTCCAGGATGTCCCGGAAGCCCTTGGTCGTGATGAGCCCTGTCCGGGCGCCCTTTCTCTCGATGATGGAATTGATGACTAAGGTTGTGCCATGAATCAGCTCCTCCAACCGGGCGATAAAGTCCGGCGCCGTCTTTTCCAGCTCTCTGATCCCCTCTTCCACGGCATCGGAGGGATCACCAGGAGTGGTCAGGCACTTGCCGGTCTTGATCTCCCCGGTTTGATCGTTCAGCAGGACAAAGTCGGTAAACGTGCCGCCGATGTCACAGCCCAGCCGGTAATGCTTGTCTTTCATTGATACCTCCCCCTACCTAAAATAAACCCGGTTCTGCAAACTCCCCAAATACATTCCGGAAAATACTTGTCATCTCGCCTACCGTAGCGTAGGCCTTGCAGCAACCTACCAGATAGGGCATGACGTTTTTGCCCGCCCGGGTCGCTTTCTCCAGCTCCTGAAGGGTGCGGGTCGTCTCGCGCTGGTCGCGTTCCCGCTTGACCCGCCTTAATTCCTCAATCTGCTTCTCGGCTGTCTCCCCGGTATATTCGTGCAGTTCCACGTCCTTCGACTCTCCCTCGGTATAGATATTGACGCCCACCTTGAGGAGCTCCCCGGACTGGATTCCCTTTTCGAATTCGTAGGCCTGCTGAGAGACAAGCTTTTGGATATAGCCCGTGGCGACTGCCGGGACAATCCCGCCCACCTTCTCGATTTTTGCCATTTCCTCCTCGATCTTCCCTTCCATCTCCTTCGTCAGCGTCTCGATAAAGTAGCTTCCCGCCAGCGGATCAACGGTATCCCGCAGGCCGATCTCGTCCATGAGGAGCTGCAGGGTCCGCAGCGAGATAACGGCCGAGTGGGGGGTCGGAATGGTATAGGCCTCGTCGTAGCTGCACAGGGCGGTAGTCTGAGCCCCGGCCAGGGCAGCGGAGAGGGCGTAATAGGCGCCGCGCATGATGTTGTTCTCGGGCTGCGCCTTGGTAAGGCCGTAGCCGCCGCCGCCGAAGAGCCCGCGCATGAACATGTTGGCTTCCTTCTTGACGCCGTATTTTTCTTTCAGGTTCCTCGCCCAGAGTTTCCGGGCGGCCCGGAACTTCGCTACCTGTTCCCAGATATTGCCGAAGACATTAAAATTAAAGGAGAACCGGCCCACAAATTCGTCAACATCATAGCCGCGCGGCAGGACATTATCAATGTAGGCATTGGCAATCAAAATGGCATAGCCGATCTCCTGCGCGGGAGTAGCCCCCGATTCCCGGATGTGATACCCGCAGATGGAAACCGGATTGGTGCGCGGCATGGTGGTCATGGAATATTCGATGGTATCGCCGATAAGCTTCACCGCCGGCTCAACGGGGAAAACCCAGGCCCCCCGGCCGATCATTTCCTTCAAGATATCGTTTTGCGGCGTCGCGGAAATCACCTTGGCGTCATAGCCGTACTTTTCGGCCACGGCCTGGTACATGGCCAGCATAATCGAGGCCACGGCGTTGATGGTCAAACCGGAGCCGATCTCGGCCAGATTGATGTCCTTGAAGGCGACTTCAAAGTCGCGCAGGGAATCAACCGCCATGCCCACACGCCCCACCTCTCCTTCCGCCATGGGGTCATCAGAGTCATAGCCCATCTGGGTGGGCAGATCAAAGGCTACGTTCAAACCTGTCTGGCCGTGGGCGATCATCAATTTGAAACGTTCGTTCGTCTCGTAGGACGTCCCGAAACCCGTGTATTGTCGAGTTGTCCAGGCCCGGCTGCGGTAGCCCTGGCGATGGATGGCCCGCGTAAAGGGGTAGGCGCCGGGATCGGCCAGGTCTTTTTCATAGGAAAAACCGACCCGCTCCAGATCCCCGGGACCGTAGAACGGTTTGACATGGATGCCCGACTGCAGGGTCACATCAGTAATCTGGCCTTTCGCATCCTTGGTATACTTTGCTACGCCCATTTCGCCTCCTATCCTCTTCTCACATTTTCCTTGATTACACTGACAATCTCCGCGAACGGCGTCCCGCCCGGGAAGACGCCCTGCACCCCCAGTTCCTTGAGCTTCGGGATGTCGCGGCCGGGGATTACCCCCCCTACAACAACCATCTTATCGCCAATTCCCGCCGCGCGGGCCTTCTGTACGAGTTTCTCCGCGATGGGGATATGGGCGCCGCTCATGATGGAAAGCCCGATTACATCCACATCCTCCTGGAGGGCAACCGTAACAATCTGATCCACCGTTCTATGCAGGCCCGTGTAGATGACCTCCATACCCGCCTCCATGAGCGCATGCGCCACGACTTTTGCCCCGCGGTCATGCCCGTCAAGTCCCGGTTTCGCTATGAGTATCCTGATATTTCTTGCCACTGTTATCGCCTCCTTACCCCGATGAACTATCCGTATCTGTACTGGACGCCGCATCCATCGGCCGGGTAAACCCAGTCTACTGACTTATAGATGCACGCAATCTTGCAGCTTCCGCATTCCAGGCAGCCCGCATATTCCACGACCATTTCGCCTGTCTCCTCATTCAAGGAATAGAGGTGCCCCGGACACACGGGGATGCACATCCGCTCCGGGCAGGTACCGCAGATTTTCTGGTCGAGTTTGATATGGCTCTCGCGATCGTTTTTCATCGCGTTAAGCGCTATCTTTTCTGCCACTTTCATGACTACATTTTCCTCATGCTTAACAAGTCCTTGCACGCTTCCCAGTTGAGGATATATTTCCTGGCGACCGCCTTGGCGCTTGCGTACAAGGGCTCTTTTTTACCCGGGCCGATGGTGAACAATGCCGCGAGCAGTTCGGAAATGAATTTGGGATAAACGGTGAAGAGTCTTTTATTTTCGAGCACATCTCTGGTGTGACGGAAGGTCTCCATATCAGCAAGCACAAAACTAGCCCGGAGCTTCTGCTCGTAGCGGGAGAGGAAAGCTGCCGACAGGTCCCCCTGGGTCAGGGCTTCATCGGCCACCCCGGCGGCTATTGCCCCCGAGGCAACGGCAAATTCCATGCCCCTTACCGTCAACCCGAGATTGAGTGAGAAACCGGCGGCATCGCCGGTGACGAGCATTCCGCCCGTGTAAAGCTTTGGAACACCCCCTGCTCCGGCCTCAGAAATGATATGGGCCGCGTATTCCTTCAGCTCACCCCCTCGTATCCATCGCTGCACCTCCGGCCGCGCTGAAAACTCCTCCATGAGCTGGGAGGCGGCAACAGGATTCTTCTGCTTGATCAAGTCGCCAATGCTTACGACGATCCCCAGGGAGAGCGTATCGCGATTCGTATAGAGAAACCCGCCTCCGAACATGCCCTTGGTAATGGCGCCGACAAAGAGATTGGCGGCCCCTTCCCCCGGTTGCAGGCCGAAACGATCTTCGATGGTCTTTGCGTCCAGCCGGTAAATTTCCTTGACGGCCACGGCGTAGTTGCGCGGTTCCAAGGGCTCTCTGAGACCGGCCTTTTCCGCCAGGAAGGAGAGCGCCCCGTCGGCTGCGATGACGATATGGGCACCGATCTCTTCGTCCCCCGCCTTGATCCCCGCCACGCGGCCATCTTCCCACAGGAGTGCATCAACCTTCTTTTTCGGGATAACAAAGGCACCCTTTTCGCCCACTTTTTCCGCGAGCCAACTGTCGAAGGTCGCCCGCAGCACGGTATAGCTCATGTAGGGCTCGCGGCGCCAACTGTCATTGGCATATTCTAACTGCACGGATGCGTCCTCATCGAGCACCGTGATGATCTCTTTCACGACATGCCGTTCAAATGGCGCCTCCGCAATGATCCCGGGAAGATATTCCCTGATGGGCTCTACATACATTCTGCCGCCCGTCACATTTTTACTCCCCGGAACGTCTCCCCGCTCCAGGAGTATTACCTGCCGACCGGCATCGGCGAGATGGTAGGCCGCCGTTAATCCGGCCAATCCCCCACCTACGATGATTGCATCCACTTTGTCCATTGAGTATATCTATGGGAATCAGTCTATTTCCCGCGCCTTTTTCTCAGTTCCTCAGTCATCGCCGGCAACACCTCAAAGAGGTCTCCCACGATACCGTAATTTGCGTAGTTAAAAATGATAGCATTCGGATCATTATTGACGGCCAGGACGACCTTGGAGGTGTCCATTCCCATGATATGGTGGATCGCACCCGAAATGCCCGCCCCCAGATAAAACTTCGGCGAAACGGTTTTCCCGCTTTTGCCGATCTGGTCGGCCTGATCCCGCCACTTGGCATCCACGATGGACCTCGTTGCCCCTACGGTGGCGCCGATAGTAGCGGCCAACTCTTCGATGAGCCGGAAATTCTCGGCGGCTTTCAGCCCCCGGCCACCGGCCACAATCAGGTCTGCCTCCGTCAGGTCAACTTTGCCCAGGGTGGTCTCCTCGGTCTTGATGACTGTCGTCTTTAACTGCGCAGGTGTGATGCCGGCCTGAAATTCTGCCAACTCCCCTTTTTTGGCAAGAGGTTCACCCACTGCGAAGCTATTGGGCCGCGTCGTCACGATAATTGGAGAAGCGGAAAAAGAGACCTCGGCCAGGACCCTGCCGCCGTACATGGGTCGGACAAACGTCAGGGGGTCTTTGTCCCAGTTGGCTGCGGTCACATCCGAGGCAATGCCCGTCTCCAGGAGCACTGCCACCCGTGGCAGGAAGTCGCGCCCCCGCTGCGTAGCCCCGGCCAGGATCAGCTTCGCGCCTGCCTCCCGCGCGTAACCGGCCAGCGCCAGTGCATAGCCCTCGGCCGTGTAGCTCTCCAGCACGGGGTCCGTAACGTGGATGAGCTTTTCCGTATAATTAAGAACCTTTTCCTTTACCGTGCCGGACAGCTTCCCCAGAAACACGGCTTCCATGCTGAACCGCCCGCTTCCGGCAAGCTTCAAACCTTCCGAAAGCATTTCCAGGGAAACCTTCCGCGGCTCGTCACCCTTGGCCTCTACAAATACCAGTATCTTATCCATATATTTTATAATACCCTTTCTACGTCCATCAAAATCCTTACCGCTTCCACAGCGGCCTCGGCAGGCGTACCGGGAATGAGCTGCACGGCGGGTTTTTTCTTCGGCAGCGAGTATTGCACCACCTTTACCTTCGACCCTGTCCGGCCGGTCTGATCAGCCGTAAGCCCCAGGTCGGCGGCCTTTACTCTCGCTACCTGAACCTTCATGGCCTTCATAACACCCGTAATCAGAGGGACTCGCGGTTCGTTCAGTCCCTTCTGAGCGGTAAATACTGCGGGCAACTGCACTTGCACCGTCTCTTTGCCCCCCTCTACAGCAACCTCCGCGATGGCCTTACCATCAGCCACATCAAGCTTCACAATCCCGCCTACATGCGGCAGTCCCAGCAACTGGGCTACCATCTGCCCGACTTCTCCGCGATCAGCGTCAATAGCCTGCCTGCCACAGAGAATGATATCAAAGGGTTCTTTGGCTATGGCCCGACTCAAGGCAAGCGCCGTCGCATACCCGTCGCCGTCTAAAAAAGCCTCGTCCTCCAGGAGCACCGCTTCGTCGGCTCCCATGGCAATGCCGGTCCTCAAGGCCTCAATTGCCTTCCCGCTCCCCAGGGCCACAACCTTCACTTTTCCAGGGTGTTTCGCTTTGATCCGCAGTGCTTCTTCAATGGCAAATTCGTCAAACAGGTTCAAGGCAAACTTCTGTTCTATATCGAGACTTACCCCGTCGCCGCCGATAGCCACCAAAGCTTCCGGGTCCGGGATCTGTTTTACCAGAACAACAACGTTCATAACCGTCTCCTCCTGATTCAGGACAATTATCTTAACCAGTAATCTTCTTGCGGTGCTCCTAACATTTTTACCTTAAAGTGACAACAAAAAACTATGAAGCCTTGATAAATTTTTATAAATGCTTAAATTTTAGTCACGTAGGATTTAGATCACCAACCGCAGGCTGGTCGAGGAAGCGCTGGAAGAAGATAATGATTATCTGAAATTGTTTGCCGAGTGCGGGTAGGGAGGCGTCACATCTCCAGCAGTAAAGCGGAAAGTTCCTTGATCCGATCCCGGAGCTCGGCCGCCTTTTCGAAATTGAGCTCCCCGGCGGCTTCCTTCATTTCTGCCTTCAGCTTGCGGATGATTTCCGGCAGTTCCTTTTCCGACATATAGGCGGCGTTTTTTTCGTCCACTGTGGGCACTTTGAGATAGTCGGCTTCATAGACGGAAGCGAGGATATTATGGATTGACTTGCGGATGCTCTCGGGCGTAATGCCGTTTTGCCTGTTATAGTTAGCCTGGATATTCCGTCTTCTTTCCGTCTCCCGCAGGCAAACCGCGATGGAATCCGTTATCTTATCGGCGTACATGATCACCTGACCGGCAACGTTTCGCGCTGCCCGGCCACTGGTCTGGATCAGCGAGCGGGCGGAACGGAGGAAGCCCTCCTTGTCCGCATCCAGGATCGCGACGAGCGATACCTCCGGGATGTCCAGCCCTTCCCGGAGCAGATTCACCCCGATCAGGGCATCGAACTTGCCCAGCCTCAGGTCACGGATGATGTCCACCCGGTCCAGCGTATGCACATCGGAATGGAGATACTTGACCTTGACGCCCAAGCCCTCGTAGTAGGAGGTCAGATTTTCCGCCATCCTCTTGGTCAGCGTCGTAACTAGTACGCGTTCGCTCTTTGTTGCCCGTTCCCTGATCTCGCCCAGGAGATCGTCCACCTGGCCCTCGACGGGCCTGATCAAAATAACCGGATCCATGAGCCCGGTCGGCCGGATGATCTGCTCCACCACGGTTCCCCCGGCTTTATCCAATTCCAGGACGGCCGGGGTGGCGGAGACATAGATCCTCTGATTCGGCAGCGCTTCATATTCTTCAAAGCGGAGCGGCCTGTTGTCCAGCGCCGAAGGCAGGCGAAAACCGTATTCCACAAGCGTCGTCTTGCGGGACCGGTCACCCCGGTACATGCCGATCAATTGGGGGAGAGTGGCGTGGCTTTCGTCAATGACGACCAAAGCGTCGGCCGGAAAATATTCCATCAGGGTGGGCGGCGGCTCGCCGGGCTTTCTGCCCGTCAGGTGGCGGGAATAATTCTCGATACCCTGACAGTAGCCCATCTCCTCCATCATTTCGATATCGAAATGCGTGCGCTGCTCCAGGCGCTGGGCCTCGACGAGTTTGTTGAGCCCGTTTAATTCCCGGAGCCGGAGCCCCAGCTCATCCTGGATCGCCACAATGGCCCTTTTAAGATTATCCTTCGTCGTCACATAATGGCTGCTGGGGTAGAGGGCAATCTTGGTCAGGCGGTCCAGCTTTCTGCCGCGCAGCGGGTCAATCAGAGAAATAGCCTCAATGTTGTCTCCGAAGAACTCGATCCGGATCGCCCTTTCCTGTTCGTAAGGGGGGAAGATCTCGACGATGTCTCCGCGCACCCGAAAAGTGCCGCGGTGAAAATCAATGTCGTTGCGTTCATACTGCATTTCAACGAGACGGTGGAGCATGGTATCGCGGGCTATATCCATTCCTTCCGCCAACGCCAGCAGCATGCCGTGGTAGGTCTCGGGGGAACCGAGCCCGTAGATGCAGGAAACGCTCGCGACAATGATGACATCGCGGCGTTCCAGGAGGGAATGCGTGGCGCTGTGGCGCAGCTTGTCAATTTCGTCATTGATGGCCGAGTCTTTTTCGATATACGTATCCGTGCTGGGAAGATAGGCCTCGGGCTGGTAGTAATCGTAGTAACTCACGAAATACTCGACGGCATTTTCGGGAAACAGCAGCTTGAATTCACCGTAAAGCTGGGCAGCCAGAGTCTTGTTGTGGGCGATGATCAGGGCCGGCCGCTGTACCGCCTCAATGACATTGGCGATCGTGAAGGTCTTGCCCGAGCCAGTGACGCCGAGGAGCACCTGATGGCCCGCGCCCCCCTCTATCCCGGCCACCAGCTTGGCAATCGCCTGGGGTTGATCGCCACTGGGTTTATATTCGGAAAAAATTTTAAATTTCTGCATTCTCGTCACGCTTAAACGTAAATAATCGTTTAGTCAAGCAGTGTTTCCATATATTGGTTGAGTCCATTATCAACCCCCAATTCTGTCATTCTCGCGACGTTTCCCCGACAAATAACTTCGGGGACGTGTCTGGGCGTGAATCCAGCTTGTCACTGCCTAAAATCATGGATGCCCGATAGGAGCATTCGGGCATGACAAAACGTATTGCAAATTATCTCGGTTGTTTATATTGTTAACACTAATATTCATAATGGCGTTGATGGGGCTGCAACTTTTTGTAGTTAGAGAGGAACTAAATAGTTATGGGAATGGATCGAAGGACTTTTCTAAAGGGAATGGGAGCAGGGATCGCGGCGGCAGTACCGGGCAGTTCCCTGCTGACAGGCAGCCTGGAGGCCAAAGAGGTTGCCGCCGGTAAGAAATTTATGGGAGTTCTTGTTGATACCACGCGGTGTATCGGCTGCCGCAGTTGCGAGGCGGCCTGCGCTGAGGTGAATGCGCTGCCGATCCCGGATATAGGTGATACATCGGCATTGAATAAAATCCGTAAGACATCTGTAACGCAATTGACCGTGGTCAATCGCTACAAAACGGACAAAGGAGAGGTTTTTGCGAAGAAGCAATGTATGCACTGCAATCAGCCCGGCTGTGTCTCGGCCTGCCCGGTTAATGCGATGAAAAAGAGGGTGGACGGAGCGGTTACCTGGGACACCAATTGCATGGGTTGCCGGTTTTGCATGGTTTCCTGCCCCTTTGACATTCCCAAGTTTGAATATCAGAGCGCTACCCCCAAAATCCTGAAATGCACCCTCTGCTGGGAGAGACTTAAGAAAGGACAAAAGCCTGCCTGCGTGGAAGCCTGTCCGGCGGAGGCCCTCACCTTCGGCGCCCGGAGGCAGCTCATTGAAGAGGCAAATCACCGAATCTACACGGAATCAGGGAAATATATCTCCCACATTTACGGAGAGCACGAGGTAGGCGGCACCGGGTATCTTTATATTTCCGCGGTTCCATTTGAACAGATCGGCTTCCGGACCGATCTGGGGACAACCTCTTATCCAGAGTTCAGCAAGGGATTTCTCTATTCTGTTCCCATTGTCCTGCTTCTCTGGCCTGCATTTTTGATCGGAGTAAAAACCATGACCAGTCGGAAAGATGAACTTCAAAGCAGGGAAGGAAGGGAAAAATGAATACAGTGATCGCAACAGAAGAAAAACGGGAGTTAAGAGATATTCTGGCCTTCATTCACAGTGAATTGAAGCCCCAGGGGAAGCTCTTAACACCCTTCAATATAATCTCCGGCGCGATAATCATTCTGGGCGCTATCCTTGTTGTTTACCGGCTTGTCAATGGTCTGGGCGCCGTGACCAATCTTTCCCAGGAATTCCCCTGGGGGATATGGATCGGATTTGATGTCATGGTAGGCGTCGCCTTTTCCGGGGGGGCATATGTTCTGACCTTTGTGGTCTATATTCTGCAGGTGGAAAAATATCATTCCATCATCAGGGCCACCGTCTTAAACGGCCTCCTGGCCTATGTCTTTTATGGCGGCGCCGTCTTCCTTGATCTCGGTCGCTGGTGGAACATAGCAAACCCGTTCTATGGAAATGAATTCGGCGTTAATTCCGTGCTTTTCCTTTTTGCCTGGTACTTTTTGCTTTATACGATCACCGAGTTTGTCGAATTCTCCCCGACCATTGCCGAGTGGCTCGGCATGAGAAAACTCAGAAAGTTCCTTAGCTCGCTTACCGTAGCAGCAGCAGTCGTTGGCATTGCCCTCTCCACACTGCATCAGGCAGGTATCGGGGCATTGTTCATGATGGCTAAAGGGAAGATCCATCCTATCTGGTACACGGAGTTCATCCCCGTTCTGTTCTTTGTTTCCAGCATCTTTGCGGGACTGTCCATGGTGATATTTGAAGGAACCATCAGCCATCGGGTCTTCAGCGATCAGATCGCCCATGAAGATCATGCTGCTTATGATGATATCATCATCGGCTTAAGCAAGGGATGTGCGGTGGCCATGTTAGTTTACTTCTTTGCGCAAGTTCTCGTCTTCATTCATGGCTGGCACTGGGCGCTCTTAAACACCCCCCTGGGCTACTGGTATCTTGTCGAGATCATTGGTCTCGTAGCGATCCCCTGCCTCATGTTTTTCCGGGGTGTTCGATACAGAAACCTGCTTCTCATCCGGATAGCAGCCATCCTGGCGATGATCGGAATTATCATCAACCGGCTTAATATTTCCATCATCGCGTATAAATGGTGGATACCATTCAGCGAGAGATATTTCCCTTCCTGGATGGAAATTGTCATCACCCTGGCCATCATATTGACCGAGGTCTGGGTATTCAGATGGATCGCCACCCGGATGCCGGTGTTCAGCAAACCACCCGCATGGGCTGCAGAGAAACATTAACTTTGATAAGAAAGAGGGTAACACCATGGAAGGCTGAGTGCTGAGTGCTGGGTGCTCAACCGTCAGCGTTTTTATTACCGAAAGCGTCAGGCCGGGGGAGACTATCTGCTCCTCCCCGTTAATCTCGACGGTTACGCTCCCGGCCGGCAAGGAACAGCTCGTTATTAACTGGGCCTAACTGATTCAGTCATTCAGCGCCTGCCGATAGACAGCGATGATCTTTTCGGCCGCCTGTTCCCACTTGATATTCTTCAGCTCTTCGCGGGCGCGGGCGCTCATCTCATCGCCCAGGGAAGGATGCCTTAAGAGGGCAATCATCTTATCGGCCAGTTCCCGGACATTCCAGAAATCAACCTTCAGGGCATGATGCAGAATTTCCGCTACCCCCGACTGTCTGGAAATAATTACAGGAACATCGTAGAGCATGGCCTCCAGCGGGGAGATGCCAAAGGGTTCGGAGACGCTGGGCATGACATAGAGGTCGCTCATGGCAAAGATCCGTTCCACATCCTGCCCCTGCAGAAAGCCCGTAAAATGGAAATGGGAGCCCATATGCAGACCGGCCACCTTTTCGATCATCTGCGGCATCATATCGCCGGCGCCGGCCATCACAAAGTGGACCCCGGCCATGCTCTGCAACACAAGGGAGGCCGCTTCCACAAAGTAGTCCGGCCCTTTTTGAAAGGTAATCCGGCCCAAGAAAAGGACTAACTTCTCGGCGTCCTTTTTATTGGTACGGGCAAGCACCTCACTTTCGCCGCGGGAAACAGCATTGTGCACCACTGTGATCTTTTCCGGGCTCAGGCCGTAACGGCGGATGATATTTTCTTTTGTATAGTGACTCACGGCGATTACATGATCCGCCGTTTCCATGCCGTACTTCTCCATATCGTAAACAATCTGGTTGATATTTTCACCGCTGCGGTCAAATTCCAGGGCATGGGCATGATAGACATAGGGCTTGCCGCTTATCTTTTGGGCGCGGACACAGGCCAAAACAGAGGTCCAGTCATGACCGTGAATGATATCGAATTTTTCCTGTTGAGCGATGCCTTCCGCCACCTTTCCATAACGCCAGATTTCCGCGAGCAAGTTGGGGCCGTAAGTGCCGGACATGGCGAAGTGGGAGGTGCCCTTATGATCGCCTTTGGTCAGCAGCGACTGATACTGTTTCTCGTTCATATATGAACGCAGTGCGGAATCTACAATCCTCACTTTCAAATTTTCCCACACAGCGCCAAAAGATGTCGCCTCTCTCCACTCGGAAAAAGGATATTCCTCCGCCGCAAGGAACTTCATGCGGGCATGGTTTATTTTATCCTTGATCCGGGGAAGAACGAAGATAACTTCCTGCCCCAGTTCCGTCAACCCCCGGGTAATTCCGAAACAGGCAGTGCCCAGGCCGCCGCTTATGGCGGGTGGAAATTCCCATCCAAACATCAGGACACGCATGATACCCCCCCCTCCTCCTGTTCAGCAGGGAAACAATAAGGCTTCACGCCGGGTCGGGTCACCCGGCCTACTTGAAACAAGACGAGCATACGTAAAAACAAATTACCAGTGTGTTTGTCTCATAAAAGCCATCTCAATGTCAAGCTTCAATTAGTTATCTATTGGAAATCATTGAATGCAACCGCTTTGCCCTTGACAGGCAGCACTCCCTTCCCTATACTGCCCCACGAATTTGCCCTATCAAAGCAGGCAGGGGGGTTTCTCAGCAGATGAATTTGACCAATTTGGACTGCAGCAGAATAGCGATCATCGGCCCGGGCCGCTTGGGGACTTCCTTTGCGTACAAGTTCGGCAGAGATAATAAAGGGGTGACCTTGTATTATCACAATACGGAAATCTGTCGGGAAATCAATAAGGAGCACTTGAATCCCAAGCACCTGACGCACGATATGGCTACCAGGCTGGGGGGCATGGATAATGTCCCCCGGCTGTCAGCGCGCGTATTTGCCACCAATGATCTGGAACGGGCCGTAGAGGATAATGATTTTATCTTCCTGGCCGTAACGATGGACCGGCTCCCCGAACTGCTTAATTATCTTAAACCCTTGATAGAAAAAAAAGGCGGCGATACCTGCATCATCTCTCCCATGAAGGGTTTGATCTCTGACGAAATCACGAAAGAACTGATTACCCCCTCCCAACTGATCAACACCTATATGTCCAATCTTTCCTATAAATACGAGGTGGTGTGCGTTGGCGGCCCCTTTTTTGATATGGATATCGCTTTAGGAAACCCGGTTTGCGTCACCGTTGCCGGACCAAGTGGCATCTCCAGACTGATTATCCAGGAATTGACCCGATTCAACCGTCGGGAATTGTATGCCTATTATAATTTTGACATTGTCGGCATCGAGGCTTGCGGCTCCCTGAAAAACATTGTCGCCAACATCAAAGGTCTGACGGATCGCCTGGAACTGGGGGATTCCATTCCCGGCACCATCTTTGCCAGATCAGGCGTCGAGATCAGGTCGCTCTCCATGCTGCTGGGAGGCAGTTTCCAGGCCTTTCACAGCCAGGCCGGCGTGGGAGACATGTATGTCACCGTTTCCTCCGAGGCCAGCAAAAATTATCGCTATGGAAGACTATTCTACGAGTTATTCAGCGGCAATCCCATTGAGACCGATATCAAGGTGCGGGCGCAGATTGACGGTACGCCGGAAGGGCCGAACACCATCAGAAACGTCCACCGGTATTTAGAAATGAAAAACATGTACAGCCCCCTTTTCCATTGCGCCTATAAAATATTCAACGAAGGCGTAAACAGAAAGGAAATCAAGGAACAGATCATCCAGGCCTGTCAGTTCGATAAAAGGAGAAAAGAGTATATCGGCCCCCTTTCGCGGGCCTTATACAAGGTCATCCCCAATCTCTGGTACCGCAGGCACAAAGGCCTCCTGTCCAAGCTGGATATCTGAAGCGCCTCACTTTTCCGAACGGGTTGACTTCAACCGGAGCGCAGCCTTCATCAGCGTAAATATCTCTGTGTTGTGCAGCAACCCGCCGATCTTCCCGGAACCCGGCCCGCTCCCGAACAGGAAGAGCGGCGAAGCGGTATGGGTCTGGCTGCCCCAGCCCACCCGCAGGTAGGGCCGAAGCACAAAGCCCAGCGAGTGCGTATAGTCGTAATTGTAGTTGTACGGATCCAGCTTCTTCATGGTGTCGTCGGCCACCGTCTGGGCCTCGTCATCGGTCAGGGCGATGCCCAGGAATTGCTCGACGTCCTCCTTGATCTTCTCCGGTGTTGGCTTCTTGCCCCATTTCCCGACCATCACCTCGAAGGAGGCCGTCGCCTTTTCAATGTACTTCAGGTTGATGCCGATATACTCCTTGCTTTCCTTGCTGTGACCGATCAGGGCCATGCCGCCGGTCTCATGATCCGCCGTAACGATCAGCAGGGTGGCGGGGTTCTTTTTGACGAAGTCCATGGCCACGCCGACCGCCTCGTCGAAGGCCAGGGTGTCGCGGATCGTGGCGGGGGCGTCATTGCGGTGCGCCGCATGGTCAATCCTGCCACCCTCGATCATTGCGAAGAAGCCGCTCTTGTTTTTGGAGAGGATCTGCAGCGTCTTGCGGGTCATCTCGGCCAGACTCGGCTCATGGGTGGCGGCCCGGTCTATTTCGAAGCTCATGTTGCCCATGTTGAAGAGACCGAGCACCTTGCCGGTTGATGCCGCCTTCAACTCCTCGGCCGTTCCCGCGACGGTGTAGCCCGCTTTTTCCGCCTCTTCCAGAAGATTGCGGCCGTCCTTGCGCTTTCCGCCGGCGCTTTCGGGGAGGAAAAACTGTTTGCGTCCTCCCATGAGTACATCAACACCGAACTTCAGTTCCTGTTCCGCGACCGACTCCTCGTTGGAACGGTGGGCCACATGCGCGGCAAAGGCTGCCGGAGTTGCATCAGTGATTCCGGAAGTGGTGACAAGTCCCGTCGCCAGCTTCTTTTCCTTGACCATCTCCATGATCGTCCTGACGGGGGTATTGCCGTCGGCAGCCATACTGATCGCGCGGGCGGTCATGCGTTTCCCTGTGGCGATTTGGCCGGCGGCGGCGGCCGACTCGGTCACGATCGCGTCGGCCGTATCGTTCATGAGATAGGCGGTCCGCCACTGCTTCATCAGTTCGGACATGCGTAGATCCCGGTTGAGGACCCGGTTGCTGTAGATCCAGGCCGCCCCGAACTGGCTCGGGCCCATCCCGTCGCCAATGAGGAGGATCACGTTTTTGGCCTGAATTTTTGTCTGCGCGGCCTGTCCGCTCGACGGCATTAACAGCACGGCAACTGCGAACAATAGGGTGAACAGGCGGAATAATCTATTCTTCATGCTTCCCTCCTTCGATGGTGCCATAAAAGCCGGGTTGATTTGAACCTCGCGACGAAATTGAGTCGAGTTGCTTTTCCATGGCAGAAGCATAGGGGAGGCTGTTTTTGCTTGTCAATGGATATTTTGCATCTATTTTACATCGAAAAGTATGCCGGTTGGATTAGCGGAGCGTAATCCATCTTTAAATTCAGTGCATTTTCGGTGCGTTACGTCCTTAGACAAGCATGTCCTGAGCAACGTCGGAGGGCTCAGGGCTAACGCACCTTACCTTTACCCCCAATATGGCAAGAACCCTCTATTGTGTCAATACATTTTCACGTACTCCTCGGCCTTGATATACGCTTTGAGGATGTGCGTGAACAGTATCCGCTTGAGCATGGTTCGTTTGCACATGTTCACTCCAAAAGTAATTATATTGCCGCCAACCCAGGATAAAAAACCTGTGGACTTTTTCTGAATTTTTAACGATAACCGGCTGAAAGCTACAGTTTTGGGGCGGCGGTTTTTCGGATGAGCTGGGGCGGGGACAACTTCCTGAAGTCCACAAAATGTCAACCTTACAGAAAACTCTTGACTTCGAACGGAAATAAATGATGCTAATCCCGCAATAGAGCGGCCACCGATCCACCTTCCTTACCCAATAGCATCGCCAGCCCCTGATTTTCGATGGAAAATATCCCTTGACACGAAAAAACAGCGCTCCTATACTCCAAGCCGTGAGAAGCAATGTCTTATCAATCGATTATCAATCAATTCAATTCAATTCAGTCCAAAAATTCCTTGACATGTATGCCCCCATTCCAGTATAGCTGCCGCTAAAATATGAGCTGCCAAGCGGTGCGGTTCGGACCCCCCCGGCAGGGGGCATCAACCTTATACAGAGGAGGGTCGTATGCGGAAAAAAAGTCTCATCCTGTTGGCTATTGGAATTTCTTTGACGTTGTGTAGTGTCCCTGTCGCGGCGAAGGACACGGTGAAAGTGGCGTTCATCAGCCCTCTGACCGGCGGCGTGTCGGCCATCGGCGTGGGCGGCAGGAACTCGGCCGAGCTTGCGGTTCGACTCAAGAACGCCGACCCGAAGGCCAAGTACAAGTATGAGCTTCTGGTCCTGGACGACGAATGCAAACCCAACATCGGCGTGCAGGTCGCCACCAAGGCTGCGGCAGACAAGCAGATCATCGCCGCCGCCACGCACTACTGCTCCGTGGTGGCCCTGGCCTGCGTGGACGTATACCATAAATTCGGCCTGCCGGTGGTCGTATGGGGCGCGGTGCATCCGGACATCACCTACGGGCACAATCACAAGGAGATCTTCCGGGTCAACGGCACCATGATCAACCAGAACGACCTGGCCGCCAAGTTCGTGGCATCTCTGGGGTACAAGACCTGGGCGCTGCTCCATGACACGACCGACTACGGCAAGGGCATGAAGGACTACTTTTCGAAGTACCTGACGGCGGCCGGGGGTAAGATCGTGGGGGTCTACGGAGTCAACGCAGATCAGCAGGACTTCACGGCCGAACTCACCCAGATCAAGCAGAGCAACCCGGACGTGATCTGGTTCGGCGGGTTGACCCCGCTGGGGGTGCGCATCCGGCTGCAGATGGCCCGACTGGGAAATGAATCGCAGTTCCAGAGCTGCTCGGGCATCATCTCCGACGCCTACATCGAAGGGACCGGCAAACTGGGCGAGGGGACCCTGGCGTTCCGCGAGGGCGAGCCGGTAGAGCACCTGCCGGGAGGCAAGTGGTTCATGGCCGAATACGGGAAAGCCGGCTACAAGGAGGCCCCCGATGCCTTCGGCCCCTTCGCATTTTCAGCTATGAACCTGGTCCTGGAGGCCATCGAGAAGGTCGGCCCGAACCGGAAGGCAGTCACGGAATACCTGAGAAAGGTCAAGGACCACCAGGCCATCATCGGCGCGGTTACCTTCGACGACCACGGCCAGAACATCAACCCCTCCATCACCCGCTACGTGGTCCAGGACGGCAAGTGGGTGCCCTGGCAGGAGTCCCTGTACGCCTCGGGCAAGCGGCAACTCAAGAGGCTGCCGTAGAGGTCAGACCCAGTCCGGCATGAGGCGACACTAACCAATGGATCTATCCTTCATCGGCCAGCTTGTGGTCAACGGTTTGATGCTGGGGCTCATCTACGCCCTGGTTGCCGTAGGCTTCACCCTCTTTTTCGGCGTCCTGGACGTGATCAAGTTTTCTCACGGAGACGTGGTCACCTGCGGGGTATTCACCGCCTTCGCCGCCTTCCTGGGTCTGCAGGCCCTGGGCATTGAATCGAAGCCCCTGATGCTGGTCATCATCGGAGCCCTGAGCATGGCCGCCATGGCGCTCTTGGGCATGGTCATCGCCAAGGTCCTGGTGCTTCCCCTGAAGGGCGCGCCGCCGCTGAACGTCCTGCTCATCACCCTGATGCTGGGCACGGTACTCCGCGAGTCCATCCGGCTCTTCTTCCCCGACGGCGCGAACCCGAAGCGGTTCCCGGCCCTGCTGCCGGACTGGAGCCTGTCCTGGGGGCACTTTTCCCTCCGCTTCGATAACACGGTCCTGCTGGTCGCGGGGCTGCTCCTGATCGTGGCCGTGCAGCTCGCAATCCGGCACACCAGGCTGGGGATGGCAATTAGGGCCGTGAGCCAGGACGAGGAAACGGCCAGGGTGATGGGTATCAACTTCAACTTGGTGGTGTTCATCACCTTCGCCATCGGCTCGGCCCTGGCCGCGTTCGCCGGGGTGGTCTCCGGGCTCTACTACAACGAAATTACCTTCAACATGGGGCTTATGCTCGGGGCCATCGGGTTCAGCGCCGCGGCGGTGGGGGGATTTGGCAATCTCTACGGCGCCATCATCGGCGGGTTCCTGTTCGCCCTCCTGCAGACCGTCGGCGCGGCGGTCCTCCCCTTTGCCAGCGCCTACAAGGACGTTTTCGCCTTCGGGGTCGTCATCCTCATCATGGCCATAAAGCCCACCGGGCTTCTGGGCGAGAAGGAAACCCAGCGGGTATAGACCATGAACCAGCAGGCACCTACCCCGATTTCCTTCCACCCATCGCTTGCGGCGGTTCTGATCAGCGCGGCCTTCGCCGCCCTCGTCTTGGGGAGCGAATCACAAGCCCTGGTGTTCGGTCTGCTGGCGGGGGGGGGCGCGGGAACCCTCCTGGCGCACCGTCTGGGGTGGCTAGACCGGGTGGGCAGTAGCGCCGCTGCCTGGCCGCGTGCCTTCGGCATGGCAATCGTGGCCGCCACGGTTGCCGTCTGCCTCGGTTTTCACGACGACGCCTTCGTGCTTTTCCTCGTCGCCACGGTCATGGTCTACATGCTGGCTTGCTTCGGGCTGAACATCCAGTTCGGCTTCGTGGGCGTGGTCAATTTCGCCGGGGCCTCCTTCCTGGGGGTGGGCTGCTACACCGCTGCCATCCTGACCAAGCACACGGCCATGCCCCACCTCCTGGTCCTGCTGGCCGGGGGGCTGGCCGCGGCCCTGGTGGGGAGCATGCTCCTGGTGCCGGTGCTCAAGACCCGGGGCCATTACGCGGCCCTGGTGACGATCGCCTTCGCCCTCCTCTTCAAGGTCTTCCTGGAGGTAAACGACGTCCTGGGCGGGCCACAGGGGCTCAAAAGCGGCGGGTTCAAGCTCCTGGGCTGGGAATTCAACCGCGACATCGCCCTCGGCTCCTCTTCAGGCTCCTTTTACCTGAGCTACCTCGCCCTGATCCTGACGCTGGTCGTGCTGGGATTTGTCCTGGCCCGGAGGCTCGAGGAATCCTGGCTCGGGCTCAAACTCGACGCGGTACGCCTGGACGAGGTGAGCAGCGCCTGTTTCGGCCTCGCCATCCCCCGCTGGAAGATCCTGGCCTTCACGATCGGCAACTTTTACTGCGGCGTGGCTGGCGCGTTTTTAGCCACCCTCCTGGGCTACATTGCACCAGCGAACTTTGCCTTCGGCGACTCGCTCATCCTGATCTCCATCATCATCCTGGGTGGCCTGGGGTCTCTGTGGGGCACGGTGGTGGCCACGGCCATCGTCATCATCCTGCCCGAGAAGTTTCAGATTCTCCAGGAGTACCGCTTCTTGCTCTACGCATCCCTGGTCATCGTCATTCTCCTGTTCAGGCCCCAGGGGCTCCTGCCCCGCCGGGTGCGCCGGTTCGAACTGCTTAGGCGGGGGGGCGGCCATGAGTGAACCTCTGCTCACCACCGCAGCGCTATGCCGGATGTTCGGGGGCCTCACGGCCCTGTGCAATCTGGACATGGCGGTGGAACGCAACGCTATCCTGGGGCTCATCGGACCCAACGGTTCGGGAAAGACCACCTTCTTCAACGTCATCACCGGGATCTATCCGGTCACGTCGGGCAAGGTGAGCTTCGAGGACCGCGACGTAACCAACTTCTCCCCCCAGGCCGTGTACCGGGCGGGCATCGCGCGCACCTTCCAGCGCTCGCGGCTCTGGCTGCCCCTGTCCATCTTCGACAACGTCATCCTGGGGGACCGCAGGCACATCCACGACGGGCTTGTGGACAACCTCTTCCGCCGTCGGCGCCTCAAGGCCCAGTTCGAAGAGGGCCTGGAGCGGACCCGCGAGCTCCTCGCCATCTTCGACCCGGGCCTCGCTGATAATCCGTTCGAGCCCGTGGCCAACCTCCCCATGATCTCCCGGCGGAGGATCGAGATCTGCCGCGCCCTCATCTCCGGCCCCAAGCTCCTCCTTTTGGACGAACCCTCGGCAGGCATGACCCACGAGGAAACCTTCAGCCTGGTGGACGATATCCTGGAGATCAAGCAGCGGGTGGAGGATCTGACCATTATCATCATCGAACACGAGATGTCCGTGATCGAGCGGATTACCCACCGCTGCGTGGTGCTCAACTTTGGACAGAAGATCTGCGAGGGCACCTATGAGGAGGTGACGGCAGATCCGCAGGTCCAACAGGCATACCTGGGGGTGGACTGATGGCTGCAAACGCGCTCACGGTGGAAAGACTCTACACAGCCTACGACCACGTGGACGTCCTGGAGGACCTCACGCTCGAGGTCGCCGAGGGATCGGTTACCTGTCTTCTGGGTTCCAATGGTTCGGGCAAGACCACCCTGATCCGTTCAATCCTCGGGCTCACCCGTCCCCGCGCGGGCCGCATCACCTTCTTCGGCCGGGACATCACTGACCTGCCCACCCACCGCATCGTCCGCGCGGGCCTCGCCAGCATCCCGGAAGGTCGGAAAGTCTTTCCGGCCATGACCGTAGCGGAGAACCTGCGGCTCGGTGCCTACCAGGAACGGGACCGCGGCGAGATCGAACGGCGGCTGGAGCGGGTCTGCGAACTCTTCCCGGCCCTGCGCCTCCGGATGGGCCAGACCGCGGGCACCATGAGCGGCGGCGAGCAGGCCATGGTCTCCATCGGCCGTGGACTCATGGGGGCGCCTAAGCTCCTTGTGCTCGATGAGCCCTCCCTGGGCCTCTCCCCCCTCCTGGTCAAGGAAAACTTCCGTATCGTCCAGCGCCTGAACCAGGAGGGAATCACCATCTTCCTGGTGGAGCAGAACGTCCGTCAGACCCTGGCCGTCTCCACCTACGGCTACGTCCTTTCCAAGGGACGGGTGGCGGCCCGGGGCCCCGCGCAGGAGTTAAGCGAGAACCTAGAATTCCGCCAGGCCTATTTCGGCTAAGAGCGGCTAAGGAGGAGCCATGACAAAGTTTCCCGAACCCCCGGACCCCGTTGACCTGACCCGCTCGCTCATCGAACTGGACACCATGGATCCGCCCGGCAACGAGTCGGTCGCGGCGGACTTTCTGGGTGGAATCCTCGCCGCCGCCGGCCTGCGGGTCGCCTATCATACCCTGGCCGACGGCCGCAGGGGCCTCGTGGCCACACTGCCGGGCAAAGGAGACAGGCCGGCCCTGTGTTTTTGCGGCCATCTGGACACGGTACCCGCAGGCGGGGCAGCCTGGCAGGGCCATCCCCTGGAGGCGCGCTTCAGCCAGGGCAAGATCATCGGCCGGGGCGCGAGCGACATGAAGAGCGGCTTGGCCGCTATGACGACTGCCATCCTGCGCCTCGCCGCCGTCCCCCGGCGGCAGGCCGACGTGGTTGCGATCTTCACCGCCGGGGAGGAAACGGGCAGCGAAGGTGCGAGCCGAATGGTCACCGATGGCGTGCTGCCGTCACCGGCAGGGGCGCTGATTCTGGGCGAGCCGTCGGGGAATGTCCCGTTCCTCGGACACAAAGGCACCCTGTGGCTCCAGTGCCGCGTCCGGGGCAAGTCGGCCCACGGATCCATGCCCGATCAGGGCAAGAACGCCGTCATCGCAGCGGCCCGCGCCATCCTCGCCCTGGAGGGCCTGCTGGACGAGGTCGCCGCCGACCCCCGCCTGGGCCGGCCCACCCTCAACGTGGGCACCTTCAACGGGGGCACCAAAATCAACATGGTCCCCGACCTGGCGGAATTCACCGTGGATATGCGCACCGTGCCGGGCCTGTCGCACGAATGGCTCTACCGGCGGGTCTGCGACCGGCTCGGCCCCGCGCTGGAGATCCTGAAGCTGCTCGACCTTCCCCCGGTCCTCACCGACGAGAACGAGCCCTGGATCCGGGAGGTGCTGCAACTGCTCGAAGCGGCAGACTTCCCCGCCCGGCCGGGGTATGTCAACTACTTCACCGACGCCTCGACACTCGCCCCGGGACTTGGAAACCCTCCCGTCCTCATCCTGGGGCCGGGCGAAGCCACCCAGGCGCACCAGACCGACGAATGGTGCCGGGTGGACGACATCCACCGGGCAGCCGAGATCTATCTGCACATCGCCCGGGCCTGGTGCCGGGTGTAACCGTGCGCTCGATCCCCACCGGATCGCGCCGCCGCGTGTGCCCCGTCTGAATGTCTTTCCGAAGTCCTGAAGGGGGCTACAGGAGAGATTTTTCAATACCGATGGACAGGTTCTATAGGCCGGCCGACCGCGAGGGTTCTCGTTAGAACAATTTAAACGACTTTGTGCCAGCCGTCATTTCAGCCGCGGTATAGCCGGTGGTGGCGGCCGTTGAATCAAGAGATCCCTATACCGCTGGTCATCAAATCCGTTCGGCAGATCTCGCCCGCGCAATGGCCATAGAAATGGGACTATCCCAGGAGAGAATTGACGGCATCCGCATGGCGGGGACCATACATGACATCGGGAAATTATCCGTCCCAGCGGAAATATTATCCAAACCGACAAAACTGTCTGAACTTGAATTTGCCCCTATTAAAGAACATGTCCAAAAACGATTCGAGATGCTGAAGGATGTAGAATCGCCCTGGCCGCTGGCTGAGATTGTCTACCAGCACCATGAGCGGATGGACGGTTCCGGCTATCCAAGGAGCCTGAAGGGGATGAAATTCTGATCAAGGCCCGCACCCTGATGGTTGCCGACGTGGTGGAAGCCATGGCTTCGCACAGGCCCTATCGTCCAGGCTTGGGAATCGATGCAGCTCTGGAGGAAATCGTGGAAAACAGAGGGATCTTTTACGATAGCACCGTCTCCGATGCCTGCCTGAAATTATTTCGGGAAAAAGGTTTTCAGCTTGCGGAGGCTTGAGTTCAAACGGTATTCCTCACCTCAACGCAGAATCGAAAGTTACGCCTTTGTATGTGCTGTAACTAGGCGGCACACTTCATTTATTCGGTGATCTCACCCGTTTATTTCGGGTCGAAAGGTTCAGCTTTTGGAGGACGACTTTGCTGGTGATTGGGGTCAAGGATCATTGGGGTAGGCAGTCAAAAACAACTTCATCTAAAAGTGTGTGGACGCGAATTATTGTTGATTAGTAGATTTCGAACATAAATTGTGATAGTGAATCCTGAAATATTAAAGACCGTTAAATAAGTCCCATGCCGTATAACCATGGTGGAGGGAATATGGACTGGCTGATACAACCCCGTTTTCTTGCAAACAAGAACGGGGGGGTATCGCTGACCTGTGTCTCGCGGTAGGTATTCTGACCCGCATAAAACGCCTAGCCGACGAATATATCAAGTTTGGAGGCCGCCTTGACTGACTACATCGTAAAGTAAATCTCCACCCACAAAGGCAGTAAGAGACATCCGGACAGGTGAATAATTTGATTATTGAGGCACAACTCTCCTGATTCTTTTACTCGTGGAAAATGAAATTCTGAAAAAGTTAGGAGAGCTGCTATGTTTGAATTTAATGAAGAACAAAAATTAATTAAGAAGAGCATTTATAAGTTTGCTAAAAAAGAATTAGCTCCCCGGGCTTCTCATTGGGACACCTCTGAAGAGTTTCCATGGGATTGTGTAAAGAAGATGGCAGAAATTGGGCTAACGGGCTTACGGCTGCCATCGGCTTATGGTGGAGCAGGAGCCGACCGGATAACCTTTGGCATAGCCTTGGAAGAAGTTGCCAGATTTGACCAGAGCTGCGCCATCATCCTTTGCGCCTGTAACATTACTGGGAGAGTACTTTTACAGGCATCGGAAAAAATTAAAGATACCTTCTTGACCGATATCGTAAAAGGCAGGAGTATTGTAGCGTTTGGTGCCACGGAGCCAGAGAGTGGCTCAGACATCAGAGCAGCAAGAACCGTTGCACGGGTAGAGGGCGATTTTTATGTAGTGAGCGGGGAGAAGTCAATGATCACCTTTGCCGGAGTTGCCCAAGGGTTTATCGTCCTTGTAAAAACAGAGGGGGAGGGAGGAAGAGGTATCAGTTGCATCTTTATAGAGGCTGACAGACCGGGAATAGAAATCAAACTACTTCAGGGTTTTGGCTGGAAAGCCACAAAATGGGGAAACGTTGCTTTTAACGAGGTGAAAGTTCCAATCGCGAATCTCATCGGAGAAAAAAATAGTGCCCTATCTATGTTGAAAAACACAGTACAGGAACAGAGGGCTTTAACAGGTCTCATCGCTTTGGGCACCGCCAGAGAAGCCTTGGAAGAAGCTATAAAATATGCGAAGATACGCAATGTGTTCGGGAAGCCTCTAGGGAAGTTCGAGGGAATCCAATTTAGACTGGCGGATGATTTTACTTCGCTTGAAGCTGCAAAACTTGTATGCTATCGGGCACTCTCTTTGATTGAGAAAGGCGCTGATGAAGCTTCGGTTTGGGCGGCGATGGGCAACTTAATCGGAGGAGAAACCGCTTATAAAGTAGTTAACAATGCAATGGATGTATTCGGAGGAATGGGGTATTCGAAGGAGCTCCCATTTGAGCGCTATCTCAGGGATGTGAAAGCAATACAAATTGCTAATGCCACCCTAAAAATGGAAATAGGTCAAGGACTTTTAGGGAAAGAATTCCTTCCTTACGCATGAGCTGAGAAGAAAGCCCCACTTGTTTCCCCCGTTATCAATACCGACCATGACTGTCTGCCGCTATCAATCGCCGCATAAATCCACAGTTACCTGGCTATTAAAAGTGCGTAGATAACAATTTTGAGACCTTCCCCTGAGTTATGATGAACATTATCCATATCAGTATGGGTTTTGCCAACCCTATATCGAGCAGGTTATTTACCACTATCTCGATTGTGGCAATTTCTACGACGGCTTTGCATGTCTTGAAAAGTAGCGGCCACAATCGGAAATAAACAACATCTAATTATTTTGGTTTCTGTTTGTTTGGAGGTACCGTGCCTTTTTGTGTAAGGTAGCTCGTTGTTGTCGTAGCAGGCATAGACGACACACCTTTCATTTCCATCTTTGTGGTGATTTCCCACTTCCCGCCTTTCATGTTTGGTTCTGCGGTATTACCCGAAAAATACTGCCGAAATTGTTTTACCACGCGATCCACATTCTTTAATGATATGATATTGCAGCTTTATCATTCTTTCTCTTAAAGAATCAATTTCTGAGGGTCCACTTCTTCTCTTAATATCCTCAATTCTTCCCGGGAGGGAGCAGGGGACTCACTGGCCTGGTAGACGTCAATATCAAAGCCCGTATTTTCAATGATCCTTTCTTTAGAAATGCCGGGATAGTATGCGGCAAGATACATCTTTTTTGTCTCCTCGTCGAATTTCATTACCCCGAGATTGGTCACAACTGCGGTTGCCCCTCCCCGGACAAGGCCGAGCTTGCTGCGGCTGTCTCCTCCCTTGTACCACCCGACGCTGGTAAGATAATCAAGTTTCTCGACAAACCGTCTTCTCTCATGCTGCATAAAGGTAATAACACCCGATGCAATAGAAGCGACATCGCAGGCACCGCCGCTTCCGGAAAAACGTATTTTTGGCCTCATGTAATTGCCCAGAGAGGTGGTATTAAGATTTCCATATATATCAATCTGGGCAGCGCCAAGAAAGGCTATTGTGTTGAGCTTTCTGTGGCCTGCAATGGAAAATGCATCAATGAGTCCGGAATTGAGACAGGTCCCGCTCATAACCCTGAGATCAGCAACGGCCATGGGTATCTCTTCCAAAGAGGGGTCAATCCCGCCGGTCTCAAAAAAAATAACGGCCTTCGGCGCGTAGATTCTTTTTGCCGCAGTTGCCGCAAGTATCGAAACGCCGGTGCCGGCAAAGACAATATCGCCGTTTTTGATTAGCCTCCCTGCACTGATGGCCATCATTTCGTTATCGGTATAATCTGCCATGAGAATCTCCTTATTAACCCGCAGCAAGCCGCAGGGTGATTCATTTCCTGTCAAGGCCGGCTGCGTAACCAAGCACGGAGTTTGCTTTTATCTTTTGCATCTGTGTCGTGCCGATCTTTTCAAGATACTCTTCGTGTGAATTGACACCATAGACCCATTCATTGAGATATGCCCTGAACAGGGCATCATCGCCGGCAATCTTTTTATAGAGGTTGAGATGTATGGGATCATAGTCATAAAAGGAAAAACATGCTGTAGGGTGTGCTCCGTGGGGTACCTTTACGATGGCGTCTACAAGGAAGGGGGGGAGTGAATTCTGATCAGGATCAAGGCGGATAAAGGAGCGGGGAACAATCTCTTCGCAGGTAACGATGACCGTATCTGCTGATTTTGCCTGTTCCAGATCGGCAAAGGTTAGCCCTTTGATGCGTACCGTGCCGTCATCACCCACATACTGGGCATGAATAAGCGCCACATCAGGAGATAAGGCAGGGAGAAGCACGACCTTGTCGTCAATATCATTGAAAGGGTTCTGAATGGTAACGTACTTTTTTCGCGCAACCTTTCTTTCTTTCCGCACTTCTTCAGAAAACCCTTGGTAGTTCAGGATATCGGAGCCAAGGCCTGATTTTGTCGATATAAAAGGGATGCCTATCGCGCCTGCAAGAAATCTCAGACTCATCTGGTAGTTTGAATAATCTTCGAATTCTATCTCCCCACCCTGGATGGCCTTTTTAAAACGAATACAGGTGGGGGCGTATCTGCCATTCCCGCCATAGGCGATTTCGAGCCTCTTGACTGAACCGGCGCCTATGAGAACATCAAGCCCCTGACCGTGTGAGTGACAGACAAGATGGATGTCTTTAATCTTCTGCCGCACGATTTCGTATATTACTGCCATCGGGTTCCGTGTCACGGTAAATCCGCCTATAGCGATCTGGCTGCCGTCCTTGATAAACCGTGACACAGCCTCTTTAAGGGTCATAAGTTTATCGTTTATCTCTGGGTACATACTCATGGGCCCCTCCTCCGTTGATAGGGTTAATAATTATAGTGTGCCGGTATATCCCTTATGCAGCGGCATGTACGGCGCCGGAATCATTCTTCCTTAATACCTTCTGCATGAAAAGCACAAGGGCAAGACAGATGAATCCGACGATATCACCAAATGCATGAGGATAGACAAAACACAAGGCACCTATAATGGTAATGACCCGTTCAAGGATATTTTGTCTTTTCAGCAACCACCCCGAACAGCCGGATGCAAGCATGCCTATACCAAGAAAGGCGGTAAAGATCGTCCAGATCCCTTCAGGTATGCCTATACCTTCGAAATGCATTAGGAGGGCTCTCCCTCCGGGCAAGAGTACAAAAATAAAGGGGATAAGGAAGGCAGTGATGGCATATTTCCATGCCATCACTGTGGTTTTGTAGGGGTTGCCGCCGGTAATCGCCGCCGCGGCAAAGGGCGATAGTGCGGTGGGGGGTGATACCTCCGAAAGCAATGCGTAATAGAAGATGAACATATGGGCTGCATAATCCGGCACCCCAAGGTTTGTAAGGGCAGGAGCCACGATGACTGCGGCAATGATGTAGGTTGCGGTAATGGGAACGGCAAGGCCGATCACCCACAGAATGACCCCCGCAAGAATGGCGGTTATTACCAGATTACCTCCCGCGTATCCAATTATGATTGTAGAGAGTTTGAGGCCGAGCCCTGTGAGGCTTACGGTCCCTACGATAATGCCTGCTGCTGCACATATGGCTGCAACATTAAGCACCGTGATAGACCCCTCTTTTAAGGCCCGAATGATTTTAGGTAGGGTAAATCGTGTATCCTTCCTGATAAAGGAAACCAGGAAACAGGTGATGATTGCGGCAAGGACTGAAACCTGGGGAGTGAAACCTTTCACTAAAAAGACGACAATGGCAATGAGGGGGAGAAACTGGAAGCCATACATCTTTGTGAGCTGCCAGAGGGTATATTTTTTCTCGATCTGGACAGCCCTGAGTCCAAATTTCTTTGCATCAAACTCAACCATGAGGAGGAGTCCCCAGTAATAGAGGGCTGCAGGAATAGTGGCAAGGAAAATCACGTCAACGTAGCTGATCTTGAGAAACTCGGCAATGAGGAATGCTGCGGCGCCCATCACGGGTGGCGTGATAACAGCGCCCATGCCTCCTGCTGCGAGAAATCCGCCCGCATTGTCCCTGTCATAACCTGCTTTTCTCAGCATAGGGTATGCCACGGAGCCTATTGCCACGGTATTTGCAACCCCTGATCCTGAAGCCATTGCGAGAAGATAGGATGTTGCAACTACAGACCTGCCTGCAGCGGTCGGTTTTCCTCCCATGGCGGTAAAGGCAAAGTCAACAAAGAATTTTCCTGCGCCGGACACGGTGAGGAAGCCGCCGAATATACAGAACGTGACCTATGATACGTTCTATGTCATAGCCCCTGTGTGTCCACGGCGCAGGAAGCAACGGACCATAATAGGTGTACGCGAGAAAGATGATACAGGTGATGGGCATAATCAAACCGGAACTTCTCCTTGTCGCCTCCAGGACAAGGAGGATAAATATGATCCCGAAGATCTTATCCCAGGGTTCTGGCGTTACTGCACGGTAGATAAAATCCTCAAAGTCAATGAACATATAGGCAATGCATGCAATGCTTAAAAGGGCAAGAAATATGTCTATGAGATTAATCTTACCTTTAAACCTTTTTGCCATGGGATAGTAAAGAAAGGAAAGAGTAAGCAGAAAGGCAACGTGGATGCCGCGCAATATCTGGGTTGTTACGGGAAAAATGGCAGAGTATATTGCAAATAATGACATTGATACGGCAAGCACTGTGATTGCAATATCCCAGAAACCTGTTACCTTTCTTGTGATACCTTCTTCCTCTTGAATGAGTTCATCAATCTTTTTCCTTTGTTCTTCAGTAAGACTATCGGAAGCGCTATCGACCAAGCTTATTTCTTTCTCCATTATTATCCCTCCGGAAAGTTTTTGAGATATACCGGAACAAAGCGTACAGGAGACGGGCAATCCCCCTGTACGCTCACACTTGTTTCATGCAAAGACGTTTATCCCCTTTTCCTTAAAGAATTTCTGAGCGCCTTTATGGAATGGGACAAATTTATTTGACCCATTATCCTTCATAATTATATTTTGCGCTTCCTTGTGAATGGCGACCAGTTCTTTTAAGTGTCCAAAAATCGTATTTACTACATCATAGGCCAGTTGCTCATCCATATCCTGGTGACACATGAGCAGGTTGCTCACGGCAGATACGGGAGTATCAACCTCTATACCGGTATAAATCTTTTTGGGAATGACCGACTTATAATAAATGGGACCGTATTTGGCGGTCATTTTGCCAACAAGATCATCATGGGGGATAAGATAGATATTTACCCCCGGAGAGGCAGCAATGTCGAGAACTGAAGAGGTGGGAACGCCTCCTGACCAGAAATAGGCATCAATTTTTCCGTCCTTCAGTGCACCTGAGGATTCTGAAGCGCCCAAACGATCCTTTTTTATATCTTTTTCATGGCTGATACCTGCTGCTTCAAGTATTCTGAAGGCAATAACCTCTGTTCCGCTTCCCGGAGCGCCGGTAGATACCCTTTTTCCCTTGAGATCAGCTACTTTTTTTATTCCCTTCCCATCTATCGTCACAATATGGTTCATGTGAGGATAGAGGACGCATAGTGTCCGGAGGGGAATAGGTAATTTGAAGTTCCCCGAACCTTTGTATGCATCATATCCAGTGTCGGCAATAACCATAGCGATGTCAGATTTTTTTGCGCCAAGGAGTTTGCAATTGTCTACCGATGCGGCAGTTACCTCCGCCGCAGCTTCTACACCGGCATACTTTGTGAGGATGCTCGCAATGCCTCCCCCGATTACAAAATAGACCCCCCCCATCCCCCCTGTGGCGATAGAAATCCTTTTCTTCTCCAGGGCAAAGAGGCTGAGAGGATTGCCCAATAAGATCGTTCCTGCTGCCGCTGATGTGAGTGTGAGGAAATCCCGCCGATCAATTTCTTTGCCTTTGTCAAAAAACGTATTGCTCTCCATTAGATAAACCCTCCTTTTTATTATTAAAATACCTTGCCATTTCCTGATCACCCCCTATGTTTTATTTATTGGGGTATGCACTTAGCTCAACCGACCACAATATGTCGTGGGCGATCAGATTTTAGTTTGTCAGAACCCGGCGCTGGCGTAGCGGCTTGGCGGGGGGTTGCGTGGATAGTCTCCCGCGGTTAGGCGTAACATGTAGGAGGTGGTTGAGTCAAGTGCTTACCCCCAATTTTATTATTATTCCCCCGACCTTCTTTCATCTTTGCCCGAAATATAGCCGAGAGCGAGAGATATCTGGGCATCAGTTTTCATAACTGCCGGAACGATTTCCTTTTTAAGGCGCTTTAGGATGGTAGTGGATACTAAACCTGATACGTTGATGGCTGCAACGGTCTTCTGGTAGTTTGGACAAGGCCCCGATTGATCATCTGAGTCGTAGGCACAATTTGTCTCGCCAAGGCATTTATGATCTGGTAAAGCGGGTGAACGAGAAGGGCATCATAGGAGTGAAGAAAAGCGTTCCGGTCGCCCCAGCAGTTTGAAGAATCCCCAGAGGAAATGCGGAAACCTTCATATCAACCATGGACCTGATAAAGGAAAGTTACAGTAATTACTCACGAATAACTTTGTGCATCGATAATGCTAAATGGCATAATGGGAAAAATAGTCACCATTTATGTCAACTTATTTAATGGATCGCATATATTGCTTCCGTGCCTGGACGGGTGGTGAAAAAGATTCTATGACCACTAAAATATGTAGTGCCAGAAAACGAGATTTGCTGTCTTTAAGCTACTGTTATTATAGACGAATATTCTTGCCTTCATGAATTTGGGCTAGGGATTGGCGAATGCATAAACTTTCTATATGGGTTTTTCTGGGTATTGTGATCTGTTCGCAGACAGCCATGGTAGCCAGACCGGTTGTATATCTGGCTGTTTTAAGCGGTGATTCGAAAAGGGTATCAGCCTGCCTTCCACTGGAAGTGGGAATGCCCTTCTATTTTGAGTTTATTAATTCCATATATCTTGCGCCTGTCCGTGAAACCTTGGTATACACGGAATCACAGGGTGTTTCTGTTGTCATGGTAGAGAGTCCTTCTGCAGGGGTATTTGAATACTATGGACTTCAACCCGATGGTTCGGGTAGTGTTGTGTTGCATCGCAGGGTAGGCGATATCAGGATCAGGAGTCACAACTATGAGAACCATAAACTGACCGTTGGTGAAAAAACCATCTATTTTAAAGAATTTGCAGAAAACGGTCAGCTTGTAATTATTAAGGTTTCGAAGGGTACACCCTGTGTGCCCTGAAGGTTTGCAGCTAGGAGGAACCTGGGGACGATGAAAAAGAAAAAATAGACAAGATATCCGACGAGTACCTTAAGGAGGCGCAGAAGTATGTTGGGGAAGAAGAAGGGGAAACCAGGCGCCTGTCTATGCACTTTGAACACAGGGGGATGGGGCCAATCTTCCTGTTTGCCAGGACAGATGACAGAAAACTATCAATGAGCTCTGCATTCTATTTCATCCGTTTCGTGAGTTTCTTCCCACATACGCAACATGTATCCGCCATTTAGAGCCTCCAGTTGGAAAATACTTTTATGATTTTCTATCATTGCTTCATTTCTAAACAGCCTGCGGTTTTGTACAATAATTTGGCTATGGAATACAAATGGAAAATCTCGCCGTAACGGTTTTAGGTAACTGGATGTAGTTCAAGTGGAAATGAACTGTATCGCTCACGGAAATATTTCTTGACAGCAACGTACCGTAGGAGTATCCCTCAATCATTATCAGTCCCCCTGTAATCCCGTGAGCCTTATGACTGAATCTCGATTCAACAGGCAATCTCTTTTGGAATAGTCCGCAGTTAACGATATAATATCTGGTTGAAATATATGAAAAAACTGTCAAAACATGGTTTACTATTCTGGCCGACAAAGAAGAGCGGTTTTTCCCTTGTCGAATTACTGGTAAGCATCATTATCCTGGCGATAATGGTCGGGGTTGCCATCGGCGCGTTTCAGGTATTTATCGCAAAAGCATGGAAAATCACCATGCAGCATGATTTAAGAGACTTTATTAAGGCGCAGGAGCATTACATGATTGATCACGGGCATTATCTCGGCGCTTCGGGCGATTTCGTACAATATGACCAGCCATCCTCGGGAACACTGTCGGCAAATGCCCTTCCCTTTACCCCGTCGGAGGGCATTCGGATTGAAATAATTTCGGGAAACGGATTGAAGTTTTCCGGTCCACCTGACTTCAAGGTTATAGTCAGGCATGTCCATTCAAATCTTGCCTACGAATACAATTTTACATTGCGACAAACTAAGGAAAGGAAGCATTGATTCATGGGGAATGAATACAAGAGGAGCTTTCGCAATTATCTTATAGATACCGATCTGCAGTTACACCTGATACGCCAGAGCCTCATCTATGTACTCGCCATTTTATTTGTAATGGTGAGCATCCTCCTTTATCCTCTGGTACGCGACATGATGTTCTCAAATGATCTGGACCGTGAGTATCGTGCAGCGCAAACTTTTCTCATGCTGATTCAATGGTTGATTCCGGCTATTTTGATCATGCTGGTTCTATTGATGGCGCGCTTGATTGTTATGACACACAGGATGTGCGGCCCTCTGCTCAACTTTACTCGTACCTTCAACAAGCTTGCCGAGGGAGATTTGACGCGCAAGGTCTATTTGAGGAAACATGATTATTTCAAGGCGGAATGTGATAGAATCAATAAGATGATCGATGGAATTGCGGGCATTATCGGGCAGCTGCTGACAGATCATGAGAAGTTGACGGTTACTTTGCAAGATCTTAAAGGACGTGTCAATGATTTGGATACAAAAGAAAAAATAGAATATTCATTGACGATAATAAATCAGGAAGCGAAGTACGTATCGGACGCCCTTGCCCATTTCAAGGTTCAAAATAACATGTCACAGGAAAACAGGAGCATCTGAGAGGAGAACCTCGTGTGGGGAGACGAAACCCATTATAAACTCAATGAAACCCCCTTTATAAAGAAGGTAGAAGAAAGGCGGTGGGTTAACATCTGCTATGATTGTTGTCTGTATATAGTTGCCTTCGTAGTGTGTTTCGCGGCTTATAGCGCGGTCAAAGCAGTAATTGGCGTATTAGAAAATCTAGCAACACAGGCAAAATATGAAGCAGAATACGAAGTCTATAGACATTCTTTATGCGACTTGCTTAGCTCTGAAGGTTTGACAAACAGGGAATGCGGCATTCCATTGGATAGAATGATTGATCCCGGGTTTCCTAAAGATGTGGAAAGAGTATTAAATAATGCGCTTCATACAAATGGAATAAAGGCTCAGTGGAATAATGTGCATTCCTCCCTGCTGGACAACGATCGAATCTTTAGAAAATTTATGTTTTACAGGGTGGCTCCGGATGGCTCTGCCATCGCAGGCAGCGAGGCGTCGCTAACCGATGTTTCGTTGGTCGTAAATAAATATCTTACGCAAAGACGACATGATGTTATTTCTCAACATCTCAAGCAGTAATTGTTACATTTTATCGTACCCCGTCCCCAACAGTTATAGGTGGAGAGTCTTTCTGCCATCCCCATGCCCTTCTGCAAGAGGATTCGCTGATTACCAAGAGAAAGTCTGTTTATTTAGTGCTCAAGTAAAAATGATTCCCCAAAGGTCGGTTAGATGCGTTAATTACCGTGCAGAACATCCATCCTTTTGATTGCTCCCGTATCGGTGATTAGCATCGCGACCTTAGACGACTACTTCTCCATGCTGGAGGTCAGTTTCGCCTGATAACGCGCCCCCCTTCTCTCACAGCACGGCCATGGTGGCGGTCGGAAGGGTGAGGATGTTCCGTCCATCTTCCAACCGGTACCGGATGGCGGGAATCAGTTGCTTCACAAAGAACACCCCCGGTCCGCCGATGTTCCTCTCCGCAATGTTATTTGTATATTGTCAAAACCTAACACCGATGAACGATGGTCAGTTATTCCATTGACATGCAGGGCACATTGACATACAAGAAAGCTACCCAATCATCCTTTTTCTGTTATAGGGCAGAGAAAAAAAGGCCCACAATATGACTGAACCCCGCCGACTTTTGACCTTTGAGTTCCTGGGTCTGTGTTTCGTAACATTCGTGGCCTACTGCAATATCTCGGTCTTCTACAACCTGTTCAATTATCTGCGGACGCTCGGGATACCGGCCGACCTGTGTGGGCTGGTGATCGGCGCCTACTCGCTCACCGCCATGTTCCTCTACCTGCTGGTGAGCCCCTTTCTTACCCCTGCCAACGCGCCGCGGACAATGCTGGCGGGGATGGCAGGGCTGGCCATCTGCGGCTTTTGTTATTTTTTTGTCCAGTCCTTTTGGGGTTTACTCGTCTTGCGCATGTTGAACGGTCTCGGGCAGTTTCTCCTGGGAGCCGGAACGATGGCGCTTTTCGTGTCCTTCATTCCCAAGGAGAAAAGTGGGCAAGCCTTTGCCATCTACTCCGTGGCCATGCTGTTGCCCTTCGGGACGGTGCCGGCAGTAATGGATGCGCTGACCTTTTTTATCCCAACTCCTCCGCACGGTTATGCGGGGGCTACTGTGATGCTGCTGCCGGCGGCGTGGGTTACCTGGCAGATCCGTCGCCGCCACCGTGAGCAGACGGACGAGGCGGAAAGTACGCATTTCCCTGGCTGGGCAGCCATCCGCGCCAATATAACGCAACTGCCGGTGGCGCTTCTGCTGCTCCTGCACCTCGTCTACATGATGAACTGGAGCAGTATATTCTTTTTATTCAAGGGGTTTGCCGATCAGCAGGGTATCATCAACGTGGGGTCCTTTTTCTCGGTGCAGATGGGTGTGATGATTGTCCTCCGCCTGCTGGCAGGGCGACTTTTCGATGCCGTTGACAAGGCCTGGATGCTGGCGGCCACCTTTGCCATTATCGCCCTGGGACATCTGGGGCTGTACCACCTGCCGGGGGCCTGGGCGATCTCTCTGGTGGCGCTAATATTTGGCGCGGGTATGGGAATGGGGAACCCGAGTTTAAACGGCTTGATGCTGGAGGTTTCCGCCCCCCGGCTTCGCCCTTTTAATGCCAACCTGATGCTCTTCGCCGTTCAGGCGGCATATTTCCTCGGCCCCGTACTGGGCGGCGCCCTGGTGGGTCGGTGGGGCTACCATGGCTACTTTCTGTTCAACATCGGGCTGGCGCTGGCGGCCATGCTGCTCGTCGCCGCGCTGGCCGGCAAACATCGCTTGAGAGCGATTGGCGATCCCTCTTGACAAAACAGGGCCTCTGGCCTTAAACTCCTAGAAAACTGGAGGATTGTCATGGATTTTCAGGAATTGATCGGCAAGAGATACAGTGTGCGGGCCTATAAGCCCGATCCGGTGCCGGATGATAAGCTGCAGAAGGTGCTCGAGGCCGCCCGGCTGGCCCCCACGGCGCATAATTACCAGCCTTTTCAGCTTATTGTCCTGCACACCGCCGGCCGGACAGAGGAACTGAAGCGAATTTACGAGCGGGATTGGCTAAGTCAGGCCCCGGTAATAGTCGTTGTCTGCGCTGTTTATGAAGGGGCCTGGCTGCGGATGGACAACAAGAACTATGCCGAAGTGGATGCCACGATTGCCATGGATCACCTGATCCTGGCGGCGACTGACCTGGGCCTGGGCACCTGCTGGATCGCGGCCTTCAACCCCCAGGAGCTGCGGGCCTTGCTGAAACTGCCCGAGGGTGTGGAGCCGATTGCCTTAACGCCCATCGGCTATGCAGCAAACCAGCAAAAAGCGAACCACAGAAAACTATTGCCGGAACTGGTGCGCTACGAACACTGGTAACCATGACCGGCAGCCGGCATTCGTTAATAACGCCATGAGCATGCGTTTCTCCGTAATTATTCCCGTCCTGCATGAAGCCGCCGGAATAAATGATCTGCTTGATCATCTGCGCCGGTTGAAAGACGCCGGGCACTGCGAGATCATCGTTGTAGATGGCAGCGCCGATCAGGACACCATGCTGCCCATCGCGGCAAGCGATGTCATCTGTCTTCCCTCACCTCCCGGCAGGGCCCGGCAGATGAATGCGGGGGCCGCTTTGGCATCAGGCGATGTCCTTATTTTTCTTCATGCCGACACCCGCTTGCCGACCGACGCCCTGCAGCTGATTGGCCGGGCGATGACCGGCTCCGCTTATTGGGGAGGGGCCTTCAACCTGGGCATCCGTTCCGGTAAATGGATTTACCGGTTAATTGCCTGGATTGCTTCCTTACGTTCCCGTCTTACCCGCATCCCTTACGGTGATCAGGCCATTTTTATCCGCCGCACCGCCTTCCGGAATCTGGGGGGATTTCCGGTCATACCCATTATGGAAGATGTCGCCCTGATGCGTCAGATCAAGAAAAGGGGTGGCAAGATCACCATTATCCCCCGCCCGGTCGTTACTTCCCCCCGCCGCTGGGAAAGCGAGGGTGTGCTCTGCGCCACCCTGCGCAACTGGCTGCTGCTGGCGGCCTATATGCTGGGTAGACCGCCGGAAAAGCTGGCCCGCTATTATAAAAACGCAAATCACGATCTGAATTGAAGGCAGGAAGATTATGGCGGCGAGCGAAAGAAATAAGGATTGCATCCTTTTTTTTGTTAAAGCACCGGAGCAGACGACCGTTAAATCACGGCTGGCAGAGGCGGTCGGCGAAGTAACGGCGAGGGAACTCTATCGTAATTTTGTCCTGGATATGCTGGATACCCTGTCCACTATCACAGCCAGGGTCAAGTATGACCTGTGGGTGTGCTTTTATCCCCCTGAGGCCGGGCAGGAGATCCGGGCTTGGCTGGGCAGCTCCTATACCTGCGTCCCCCAGCAGGGGAGTGATCTGGGCGAACGGATGCAAAACGCCTTTCTGGCCAGCTTTGCGGCGGGATACAGCCGGGCAATCCTGCTCGGGAGCGATACCCCCGACCTCACAAGTGAAATCATTAACGAGGGATTGACCCGCTTGACCACCCACCCCGCCGTCATCGGGCCGGCCTGTGATGGCGGTTATTATCTGCTGGGTTTTCAGTCGCAGGCCTTTCTCCCGGCTATTTTTTGCGGGATGCCCTGGAGTACGTGGAAAGTTTATTCGCTTACCCGGGAGGTTTTCCGGCGTGCGAACTTTAACGTCTCCGTCCTGCTGCCCTGGCGGGATATTGATACCATCGCCGACCTCCAGACTCTCCGGGTAAGTTGCCGAAACAGCAGCTTTGCCCATTCCCGAACGATGCGTTATATGCTGCAAGGTAATGAAGAGGTCTAAATCTATTACCGCAAATGACGGTTGGGTAATACCAATCTCCCGTTATTAAAGGTTAATGCTACCGGCTGTTTTCCAATTATCAACTATATGAACCTCTATTCGGGGCAAAATTTAATATAATTCTTCGTTTCTGTTGACAAAATCATATCTACAACTGTGGGTTATTATTATCATAGTTATGAAGAAAACAAAATCAGTGATTTTATTTCAGAAGATAATGTTGTGATTGCCCTTGATCAAATCAAACGGACAATTCAAGTCCGGTGTGGTGCGCAAAAAAAACGAAGGTTAACAAAAGTTGAATCCGTAGGAGCCCTACTTCTTTTTCCCTGCCGCCGTTGGAAAGTCTTTTAGCGTATCAATCGAAACCTGCAGTTGCGGGCCTTGTCCCTGAGCAACTACATTCTCTTGTCTCTCGATAAAGATCATCGTGCAAATCATAATCAACAAGAAAGCCGCGATTAAATAAAGCCATTTCATCCCCCAAGCTCCTTTCCCCTTGTCAGCTCAACTTTATAGCGATATTTTTATATTAAACCGAGTATTAGTGAGCTCATACGGAGTTAAGGTTTCAAAGTCAAGCAAAATGTACCATTTTTAAGGAGTAATATTTAGGTGGAGGGTGGTACAATTTCAATAGCATGAATAATTGATACGGATAATTCAAGTCCGGTTATGGGCGCTAAAACCGAAGCTTAACAAAAGTTAATGGTTAAAAAAACCGCACAAAATCTTATCAAAAGAGTTTGTTTAGGAAATTGGTGATCAGGCCGCCATTCTTTTTACTTGCCCCTCGGCTGGGAATGTTGGGTTGAATAATGGTTCTGCTGAAAACGATCCGCCACTCTCCTCCCTCTTTGATCATCTCCAGGTTTAAGGTTTCGCGGCCATAGAGCAAGAAGGGGCTTGAAAGCGTAGCTACAGCTTGACTATTATCGTATTTGTTAAATATGACCTCATGGATGATGAAATTTTGGAACTTTATCTGCTTTTCCTTATGATCGTCGGCGAAATCTTTCAAGGTATATGTTTTTTTAGACGTCTCGGAGAGTTGTTCATAAGCCCCCTGATATTCACCTGCCGTGACATTTTGCATAAAAACATTTATCCGCTTGACGATGGTGGATGTATCGCGGTTGGGCGCAGTAATAAAAAATAGAACGACAAGCATTATGGTGGCCAACAAGAAATATACCGCTGCGGCATAACGTTTATTACCTCTAAATACGTTCTCGAAAATCCATGCTCGTTCTATGAAAATTATAGTGACGATTAAGATGACGATGAGAGCGTAAGCAAGGATACTGCCCTTCAGAAGGGAGGTAAGGCCCATTCCGATCAAAGTGTTTATAAGAGCAATGTAAAGATTTTCTTTTTTCAACTTGTCAGCCTTTCATGCAGCCCCGAGGTAAAACAGAAATATCTTCCAGAGTAATGCATCAGCAGTCAGAAAGCCCTATATTTTAAGAACTTGCCATAATTTTTGATAAGGTATTATTTTTTAATATATGTATAAGCAGACCAGATTTGTATGTCAATGACATAGTGGCTATAAAACGTTAATTGGGGTACCTGTTGCACAATGAGGTTGATATGCGCCTGCTTCAAAGCATGAATAATATTGATACGGACAAATTCAAGTCCGGTTATGGGCGCTAAAAACCGAAGGTTAACAAAAGCTAATGACAGGTTAAAATATTTATTCGCTAAAATGCGAAATTCATTAATAAATTGGCGGAAGTGCATGGGAATCGAACCCACCCAGGACGGTTTTAGCGCCCTACACCGGATTTGAAGTCCGAGAGGCCCACCAGTGACCTTGGCACTTCCGCAAAATAAACAATAAATTCCTGTTCTGGTCACAGGTATTCAGGCTGCGACGTCCAACTCAGCGAATTGTCGAGCATTTGCACCTTGACCTCTGTGCCGGCCTTCACTTTCTCCGTGTTCTCCGGCAGCACTATAAGGCCATTGGCCCGGACCATGGATTTCAGGATTCCCGACCCTTGCTCACCCGTAGTGGAGACGGTATAGCCACCGGCGCCGGCCTTCACAAGGGCCCTGATAAAGTGCGTAAAACCCTTTCTTTTTTCAATATCTTCTTGCAGGACGGCGCGGACCGTTTTGCGAAATATCTCCTGGTGCCCCATCATCTTTAAGATGGCCGGCCTGATGAACTGCTCAAAAGATATCATCGAGGAGACGGGATTGCCGGGCAGACCAAACATGGGAACATTGCCTATCCTCCCGAATGCAAGCGGCTTGCCCGGTCTCATGGCGACCTGCCAGAATTGCATCCGGCTGCCCACTTCCTGCATGATGTCCTTCACCAGATCGTAGTCCCCCACGGAAACGCCGCCGGAGGAAATAATGACGTCGGCCCGCATGGCGGCCTGGAACCTGGCGAGGAGGTCTTCGCGCTTGTCTTTGGCGATGCCCATTTGCATGACCAAGGCGCCGCAGTCCAGCGCCTGGGAGGCAAGAGAATAACTATTGCTGTTGATGATTTTCCAGGGCGAAGGGCTTTCGTCTATATCCAACAGCTCGTTTCCCGTTGCCAGAACGGCAATTAAGGGCCGCTGATAGACACTGACAAAGGAACGTCCCAGGGAGGCCAGCATGCCGATGCCCGCCGGCCGGACGCTGGTTCCCCGGGGGATAACCAGCTCTCCTTCCCGCACGTCCTCGCCGGCCCGCCTGATGTCCTGCCCGCTTTGGGCCTCCGCCATAATCCTGATTTTTTGCCCGTCTTTTTCCGTATCTTCCATTTTCAGAACGGCATCGGCTCCCACCGGCAGGGGAGCGCCCGTCATTATCCGCGCCGACTGGCCGGCGGCAATGCTTTTTTGGGGGATGGCGCCGGCCGGAATATCTTCAATTACCTCAAGCACGACGGGATGATGCGGGGATGCTCCGATCGTATCTTGAAACCGGAGGGCATAACCGTCCATGGCGGAATTGTCCTTGGGGGGGATATTGCGACCCGCAGTGATGTCCTCACCCAAAACCCTGCCCAAGGCATCCAGGATATTTACCCTTTCCAGGCCGAGGGGATTAATGGTCTGCAATATTTGCTCAATGGCTTCGGCAACGGTGATCATGATTTTCTCTTAGTAAGTTAGGATTTGTTTATGCGTTCAAGCTACTCCATAGTCTGGCCTTTGTCAATGAATATGGCAATATGCTGGCAGGTTTTACAAAATCAGGCCGGGCAACATGATGTCTTCAACATATTTCCGCTGCCTTTCCAGTTCCTCCGGGGTATCCGTAGGAGTGAGATTGATCATGGCGCCGAAACGCAGCGTGACGCGGGAAAAGGGTTTGGGGAGCATGAACCTGTCCCAACTGTTGAAGTGCCAAGCCTTGTCGGCGGAAATATACATCGGGACAATGGACGCGCCGGTGGCCTGGGCAAGGTAAATAGCGCCGCGTTTCAGTTTGCCCGCCGGTCCCTGGGGACCGTCAGCGATATGGGCGGCCAGGCCGTTTTCTTTTAATTTTTCCACAAGGATCTTCAGCGCCTGACTTCCTCCCCGTGATGAGGAGCCTCGGACGGGGAGCCAGCCGCACTTCGCCGCAACACCGGCAATCATTTCCCCATCCTGACTCTGACTGATCATGATGCTGGGCCGGTATGAACGATAATTTTCAAAGTGCCTGATGATGGCGAAAAACTGCTGATGCCAGCCACACAACAGGACCTTCCCTCCCCCTTGCAGGTAAGCAAGCCAGGCAGCTTCATTTTCCACGGTCAACCGGAAAGTCCGGCTATAGCAGCGCACTATCCAGTAAAGCAGCACTGTAATCAAGGGGTGAGTGAGAATGGATTTCAGTCTGCGGGGCATAAAGAGTTTCACCTGAAAATGGAGATCAAATCCCCCTTGCTCCCCCTTTTCTAAAGGGGGAATTTACGGTTCCCCTCTTTGGCAAAGAGGGGGTAGGGAAGATTTTCTTTGTCCTTTGTGATGGCATGCTGTCATCAGCGATTGACCTGAAAATGGAGATCAAATCCCCCTTACTCCCCCTTTGCTAAAGGGGGAATTTGTGGTTTCCTGTAAAAAAGGGGCGCGATATTCCGCGCCCCTGGTTATTAAATCAACAATAGAAACAAGGCATTACCTGTTTTTCCATTCCGCCTTGCGTCTCTCGAAATAACTGTTCATGCCCTCCTGTGTATCCTCGGTCTTCATGAGGGTGTTCAGGAAGAGATTTCCCACATCCGCCAGGGCCGCGGCAAATCCCTTATCCAGGTTCTGCCGGACGGCGCGTTTGTTGAGGCGAATGATGAGCGGGCTGCTTGATTTTATTTCGCCCACCAGTTTTTCCAGCTCCGCGCTAAACTTGTCATCGTCCGTCGTCTGGGATACGAACCCCAGGGAGCGGGCCTCGTCGGCCGTGTAGCGCTTGCCTGTAACGCAGACTTCCAGGGCCTTGGCCTGTCCAATCAGTTTGGGCAGACGGATGGCCGCGTAGGGAGGAAAGAAGCCCAGCTTGATTTCGGGCTGGCCGAAGGAGGCGCCTTTGGCCGCGATGATCATGTCGCAGGCGATGGCCACCTCCATCCCTCCGCCAAGGCAGGCGCCGTGCACCGCTGCGATGGTCGGGATCTCCAGCTTGTCCATGAGTTCAAAGAGCCGGTTGAAGGTGGCGATCATCTCGTCCACGAGTTCCGGCTTATGGTCACCCACATCTACGCCGGCGCACCAACTGGGCCCCTCGCCGGTGATGACTAAGCATTTCAGGTCCTTGTCCGCCAGGAGCGCCGAAAGTTCGCTGTTGATTTCCTTCATCATGGCGATGCTCAGCATGTTGTGTTTGGGCCGATTGAAGATAATGCGGGCAATGCCGCCATCTTTTTCCGTTTTAATGTATGTGTACGCCATTATTCACCTCATGCCTTATGAAAGACATAGTTAATCTGACCGTTTGGCAGGGGATTGGGCGCGGCCTTCATCGCCATGCCTACTTTTATATCCGCTTCGGGTACATCGGCGGCGAGCCGTCCGAATACCTTGTAGGTTCCGTAGTCCAAAAGGGCAATGGAGTAGGGCAAGTCGCCCTCAAATCCTACCGGTGCATACTGCAGCTTGCTGTAGGTAACGAGCTTGCCCGTGCCGGTCACCGTGAACCATTCCATATCGCTGGAAAGGCACTTGTAACAGTCCGCCCGGGGCGGAAAAAACACCATGCCGCAGACCTTGCATTTGGTGCCCGTGACCTTGCCCTCTTCGAGTTTCGTGATGAAATCATTTGTTTTCGTCAGGGAGGTAAAGCTCACCGTCCCGAATTTTTTGAAGCGCGCATCTACTTCTTTTTTCTCAGCCATTATTCTACCTCCCCAAGATGGTGACGTTGCCGTAAAGACCAACGCCGCCGATGTTATGCACCAGACCAATTGCCGGATCCTTCACCTGCATCGCGCCCGCTTCGCCCCTGAGCTGCAGGACGATCGTCCTGATCTGCGAGCCGCCGGTGGCGCCGATGGGATGCCCCTTGGACAACAGGCCGCCGTCAACATTCACGGGGATCCTGCCCTCCTTGTAGGTTTCCTTGTTCCGGATCAGGCCTATGCCTTCTCCGGGCTTGGCAAAACCCAGGGCTTCATAGGCCAGCAGTTCAGCAATCGTGAAACAGTCGTGCACCTCTGCTACATCAATATCCTTCGCGGTAACGCCCGCCATCTTGTAGGCCTGCTCGCCGGATGCCTTGGCTGCAGAAAGACCCGTAAACAGGTCCCGTCCCGCCATGTTTACCGCCGTGGTGGCCGAACCGAGGCCCATGATCCAAACGGGTTTCTTGCAGAAGGATTTGGCCTTCTCTTCGCTGGCCACGATTACGCAGGAACTGCCGTCAGCATTGGCGCAACAGTCTCCTACGCGCAGCGGGGTCGCTACGGGGCCCGCCATGGAGCCCTCGGGCTGGGTAAACATATCGAGGGTTACGGCCTTGCGGTAAACGGCCTTTTCGTTGATCTGGCCGTAGGTGGCGGCCTTGACCCGGATCAAGGCCAGGTCTTCCGAGGTTGTGCCGTATTTAGCCATGTGCGCCTGGGCGTAGGTGGCGTAGTAAGCGGGCATCATGGTGCCGAAGGGGCTCTCCCATTGAATGTCGGCGCCGCGTCCCATCCGTTCCTGCGACTCGGCAGAGGATATCTCGGACATCTTCTGAAAGCCGACTACGGCCACGCAGTCGTGAAGCCCGGATTTTACTAATGAATA